>NZ_JACVUD010000064.1:0-25215 GCF_016624905.1 Stenotrophomonas sp. S49
ACCCAAGGTGCCAGATCGGCAAGAGATAAGATCCACGCCATGCGTGGATGGATCCATCAGATATCGCAACACATCCGGGGTCAGAGCCCGTTGCCAGGCAACGGGATCCGACCCCGTGCAGTTCCGACAGATCGCAGGAAACTGTCGGACCCGCCCCGCCATCCCCCAGGAAACCCGCTGTTGCTGTTGCTCCGGCTGGTGGTCCAGTCGAGCAAGCTCGACTCTACGGGGTGCCGGGCGCCGCCCGGCCGAAGCCCACCCCCCGGTTCCGGTACAATGTCGGGCCCGTTTCCCAACTACGGTTCCCCGGACATGATGGTCCTCGAGGGCGCGCCCGCCCTGTCGCCGTTCCGCCGCGAACGTCTTGAATCCCGCCTGCAGTCCATCGCTCCCTCCCTGCGCATCAGCGGCGCCTGGCACGTCTACTTCGTGCAGCCCGAAGGCACAGCCGCGCCCGACGTGGCCACCCTGTGCCGCATCCTGGAAGCCCAGCCGCAGGCGCAGGCCGTGGCCGACGGTGCGGTCAGCCGCGTCGTGGTGCCCCGCCTGGGCACGCTGTCGCCGTGGTCCAGCAAGGCCACCGAACTGGTGCGCGGTGCCGGCCAGCCGGTCAGCCGGGTGGAACGCGGCCTGCGCATCGACGTGCTGGGCTGGCCGGCCGATGCCGCCGCCCAGCAGGCCCTGGTGAAGGCCCTGCATGACCCGATGACGCAGTCGGTGCTGGAATCGGCCGAGCAGGGCCAGGCGCTGTTCAGCAGCCCGGCGCGCGGCGAACTGGAGCGCGTGCCGGTGGACCAGCTGGAGGCCGCCAACCAGCGCCTCGGCCTGGCCATGGCCCAGGACGAGATCGACTACCTGCGCGAACGCTTCACCGCGCTGGGCCGCTCGCCCTCGGACGTGGAACTGATGATGTTCGCGCAGGCCAATTCCGAGCACTGCCGGCACAAGATCTTCAACGCCAGCTGGACCATCGACGGCCAGGAACAGGACCGTTCGCTGTTCCGGATGATCAAGAACACCCACCAGCAGACCCCGCAGCACACGCTCAGCGCGTACAGCGACAATGCCGCGGTGATCGAAGGCCATCCGGCCTCGCGTTACCGTCCGGACCCGGCCACCGGCGAATACCGCCGCGAGCCGCAGGTGCCCAGCGCGTTCCAGATCAAGGTGGAAACGCATAACCACCCGACCGCGATCGCGCCGTTCCCGGGTGCCTCGACCGGCAACGGCGGCGAGATCCGCGATGAAGGCGCTACCGGCCGTGGCGGCAAGCCGAAGGCCGGCCTGTCCGGTTTCTCGGTCTCGCACCTGCGCATTCCCGAGCTGCCGCAGCCGTGGGAAGCGCCGCGCGCGCTGAACCCGCGCATGGCACCGGCACTGGAAATCATGACCGATGGCCCGCTCGGCGGCGCCGCGTTCAACAACGAGTTCGGCCGCCCGAACCTGCTCGGTTACTTCCGCAGCTTCGAGCTGCCCGAAGGCGCCGATCTGGTCCGCGCCTACGACAAGCCGATCATGCTGGCCGGTGGCCTGGGCGCGATCGATCGCATCCAGGTCGACAAGATCAAGCTGCAGGCCGGTGATGCCGTCATCGTGCTGGGTGGCCCGGCCATGCTGATCGGCCTGGGCGGCGGTGCCGCCAGTTCGGTGGCCTCCGGCGAAAGCGCCGAAGACCTGGACTTCGCCAGCGTGCAGCGCGACAACCCGGAAATGGAACGCCGCTGCCAGGAGGTCATCGACCGCTGCGTGGCGATGGGCGCCAACAACCCGATCAAGTTCTTCCACGACGTCGGCGCCGGTGGCCTGTCCAACGCCATCCCCGAACTGCTGCACGATTCGAACGTGGGCGGCGTGATCGACCTGGGCAAGGTGCCCACCGATGACCCGTCGCTGTCGCCGATGCAGCTGTGGTGCAACGAATCGCAGGAACGCTACGTGCTGGGCGTGGCCCAGGAACGCCTGGCCGAGTTCGCCGCGCTGTGCGCGCGCGAGCGCTGCCCGTTCGCTGCGGTGGGCGTGGCCACGGCCGAAGAACACCTGGTGGTGGCCTATGGCGCCGTGCCGGGCCACACCCCGGCCGATGCGCCGATCGACCTGCCGATGGACGTGCTGTTCGGCAAGCCGCCGAAGATGCACCGCGACACCGCGCACCCGCCGGCCCCGCGCTGGCCGGCGCTGAAGACCGGCGGGCTGGATCTGCAGGAAGCCGGTCTGCGCGTGCTGGCGCACCCCACCGTGGCCTCGAAGAACTTCCTGGTCACCATCGGTGACCGCAGCGTGGGCGGCCTGACCGCGCGCGAACAGATGGTCGGCCCGTGGCAGCTGCCGGTGGCCGACGTGGCCATCACCCTGGCCGACTTCGACGGCGTGGCCGGCGAAGCGATGTCGCTGGGCGAGCGCACGCCGCTGGCCCTGCTCGATGCCGCCGCTTCGGCGCGCATGGCCGTGGGCGAAGCGCTGACCAACCTGTGCGCGGCCCCGGTCGACGCGCTGGATGAAATCAAGCTGTCGGCGAACTGGATGGCCGCCGCCGGCCACCCGGGCGAAGACGCGCTGCTGTACGACGCGGTGAAGGCGGTGGGCATGGAACTGTGCCCGCAGCTGGACATCAGCATTCCGGTGGGCAAGGATTCGCTGTCGATGCAGGCGCAGTGGCACGACCAGGGCGAAGCACACAAAAGTGTGTCGCCGGTGTCGTTGGTCATTTCCGCGTTCGCGCCGGTGGCCGATGTGCGCCAGCAGCTGACCCCGCTGCTCGACCGCGAGGTGGACAGCGAGCTGTGGCTGATCGGCCTCGGTGCCGGCAAGCAGCGTCTGGGCGGTTCGATCCTGGCCCAGGTGCATGCCGACCACGGCGATCTGCCGGCCTTCGCCGGTGCCGCCCCGGACCTGGACGACCCGCAGCGCCTGCGTGGCTTCTTCGAACTGATCCGCGACGCGCGCCAGGCCGGCCTGCTGCGTGCGTACCACGACCGCAGCGATGGCGGTGCCTTCGCCGCGCTGTGCGAAATGGCCTTCACCTCGCGCCTGGGCCTGGACATCACCCTCGACGCCTGGGGCGATGATCCGTTCCGCAGCCTGTTCAACGAAGAACTGGGTGCGGTGGTGCAGATTGCCCGCGAAGACCGCGCCGCATTCGCCGATCTGGTCGAGCGCCACGCGCTGATCGAGTGCGCACAGCGCATCGCCAAGCCGACCACCGCACCGGTGGTGCGCGTGTCGCTGGGCGGCGAAAACCTGGCCGAGTGGCGCTGGGAAGCGCTGTTCGACGCCTGGTGGTCGGTCACCCACGCCATGCAGAAGCGCCGCGACAACCCGGAAAACGCCGACGCCGAGCGCGAGATCGCCCGTGCCTTCAACGCACCGGGCCTGAAGCCGAAGCTCAGCTTCGACCTCGCCGAGGACGTGGCCGCTCCCTTTATCAACACCGGTGCGCGCCCGCGGGTGGCGGTGCTGCGCGAGCAGGGCGTGAATGGCCAGATTGAAATGGCCAACGCCTTCGAACGTGCCGGCTTCAGCGCATTCGACGTGCACATGAGCGATCTGATCGAAGGTCGCGTGGCCCTGCAGGACTTCACCGGCCTGGTCGCCTGCGGCGGCTTCAGCTACGGCGACGTGCTGGGTGCCGGCCGTGGCTGGGCCACCTCGGTGCTGGAACGCAGCGCACTGCGCGATGCCTTCGCCGCGTTCTTCGCCCGCGAAGACAGCTTTGCGCTGGGCGTGTGCAACGGCTGCCAGATGATGAGCCAGCTGAAGGACATCATTCCCGGTGCCGAACACTGGCCGCAGTTTCGCCGCAACGCCAGCGAGCAGTTCGAAGCCCGCACCGCGCTGCTGGAGGTGGTGGAATCGCCGTCGATCCTGCTGCGTGGCATGGCCGGCTCGCGCCTGCCGGTGGCCGTGGCCCACGGCGAAGGCCGTGCGGTGTTCGCCAATGCGGTGGACCAGGCGGCCGCGCGCGTGTCGCTGCGCTACATCGATGGCAACGGCAACGTAGCCAGCCAGTACCCGCTGAACCCGAACGGTTCGCCGGACGGCATCACCGGCCTGACCAGCAGCGACGGCCGGGTGACCATCATGATGCCGCACCCCGAGCGCACCCCGCGCGCACTCAACGTGAGCTGGGCACCGGCGGAATGGCAGGGTGATTCGCCGTGGATGCGCATGTTCCGCAACGCCCGCGTCTGGTGCGGCTGATCGTTCGATCCGCGCACGCGCCAATTCGATGACGTATGGAAACCCGCCGGCAACCCCGGCGGGTTTTTGTTTGTATTGCGTGAATATCGTGTGCTGTCCACGAGTTACAGCGCGTTACACGCGGCATGCGACGTTCACTTGGTTCTAACGAAATAACCGCATAAACGCATAAAACGGTGAACTGGTTCACGACAGTAGGTTTTGTTCCGTCAAAGTCTTGACGGAAGATAATCTTCACGTTAACACTGCCAGTCCGTTTTGAATTCATTCATTTCGTAGTAACGCATTGCGCAACGGAAGGCGCTCTTGCCTCTCTGCGCGTTCTGCGCGAACACCGTCGTAAATCACGCGAATAGACGCCCCCAGGGGACGTTGGGCCGGATGGCCCAGCGATGGCGTTGCTTTGCCTAAAAACCAGTCCACTCAGGAGCCGTATCGATGAATCGGATTTATCGCAAGGTCTGGAACAAAGCATTGGGTCAGTTGGTCGTTGCCTCGGAACTGGCAACCTCGGACCAGGCCGGTACGGTTGTCGACAAGCGGCAGAAGCAGGGCGGCAGCGCGCCGACGGTGCTTGCCGCCGGCCTGCTGATGGCCCTGGGCTGGACAAGCCTGGCGCAGGCACAGTCGGTGGAAGTGGGCGGCAACGCCAGTTGCGTAACGATCAGCAGCAGCGTGATCGACCAGTGCGTGGTCGATGGCAGCGCCAACGCCAGTGGCCGCAACGCGGTTGCGGTCGGCACCGGCAGCACCGCCAGCGCGGCCAACAGCGTGGCGCTGGGCGCCGGCTCGACGGCCAACCGCGCCAACACGGTGTCGGTCGGCGCCAGCGGCAACGAACGGCAGATCACCAACGTGGCCGCGGGCACGGCGGCCACCGATGCAGTAAACCGCGCGCAGCTGGATGCGCAGGCACAGGCACAGGCGCAGGCCACCCAGGCCGCACTGGCCGCGGCCACTGCAGAAGGCAGCCGCTACTTCAAGGCCGACGGTGCCGGCGATGACAGCGACGCGGCGCAGATCGACGGCGAGGGCGCATTGGCCGCCGGCGCCGACGCCACGGCCAGCGGCGACGACACCACCGCGCTGGGCAGCGCCGCGCAGGCCAGCGCCGACAGCGCAACGGCCGTCGGTGCGCAGGCCCAGGCCAGCGGCAGCGGCAGCACCAGCGTTGGTGCCGGCAGCGTCGCCAGTGGCACCGCATCGGCCAGCTTCGGCGTCGGTGCCGAAGCCACCGGTGGCTACAGCACCGCGCTGGGCGGCCTGTCCAACGCATCTGCGTTCAACGCCACGGCGGTCGGCAATGCCGCCAACGCTACCGGCTCCAGCAGCGTCGCGGTCGGCGGTGATGCACAGGCCAGCGGCGCCAACAGCACCGCCACCGGCCAGGCCAGCATTGCCAGCGGCAGCAACAGCGTGGCCGTCGGCGGCGCCCTGTTCGGCCTGCTCGCGACTGAAGCATCGGGCGATTACTCCACCGCCGTCGGTGGCGGCGCGTGGGCGCCGGGTACCAACAGCACGGCACTGGGCAATGCCGCCGAAGCGCAGGGTGACAACAGCGTCGCTCTGGGTGCCGACTCCATCGCCGCCCGTGACAACACCGTGTCGGTGGGTGGCGCAGGCAACACGCGCCAGATCACCAACGTGGCCGCCGGCACCGAAGGCACCGATGCGGTGAACAAGGACCAGCTGGATGCAGTGGCCGCCGCCGCCGAAGCAACCAGCAAGTATTTCCAGGCCAGCGGCAGTGACGACAGCGACGCCGGCGCACTGGCCGAGGGCGACAGCGCACTGGCCGCCGGTGAAGCGGCCAATGCCATCGGCGATGGCACCACCGCGCTGGGCGGCGGCGCACTGGCCATTGCGGCCAACGCGACGGCCGTGGGCTACAACAGCTCGGCCACCGGTGAAAATGCCGCCGCCGTGGGCAGCAACGCGCAGGCCAGCGGCAGCGACAGTGCCGCCCTGGGCAGCGGCGCGCTGGCCAGCGAAGTGAGCAGCACTGCGACCGGTACCGGCGCGCAGGCCACCGGCGTGTACAGCACCGCCAACGGTGCCGAAGCCATCGCCAGCGGCGCGCAGTCGCTGTCCAGCGGCTTCCGCGCCTCCGCTTCGGCCGATGGCAGCACCGCCGTGGGTGGTTACAGCGAAGCCAGCGGTCGCCTCGGTTCGGCGCTGGGCTACGGCACCCTGGCCAGCGGTGCCAACAGCACCGCCGCAGGTGTGTTCGCCACCGCCACGGGCGCCGGTTCGGTGGCCGTGGGTGAGGCCAGCGAAGCCAGCGGCGATGAGAGCGTGGCCATCGGCGGCAGCACCTACTTCGGCCTGATTCCGGCGCGCGCCAGCGGCTACGGTGCGGCGGCCTACGGTGCCGGTGCCTGGGCCACTGAAGACTATGCAACGGCCATCGGCTGGAACGCCTGGGCCGATGGTGCGCAGTCCACCGCACTGGGCGCCAGCGCCACCGCCAATGGCAGCAACAGCGTGGCCATCGGTGCCGCCTCGCAGGCCGACCGTGACAACACGGTGGCCGTCGGCGCCGACGGCAACGAACGCCAGATCACCCACCTGGCCGACGGTACCGAAGCCACCGATGCGGTGAACAAGGGCCAGCTGGATGCAGTGGCCAGCGTGGCCGAAAACACCAGCACCTACTTCAAGGCCACCGGCAGCGATGACAGCAGTGCTGGTGCGTTCGCCGATGGCAGCAATGCCACCGCCGCCGGCGAGGCCGCCAATGCCCTGGGCAATGGCACCACCGCACTCGGCAGCGGTGCCACCGCGGTCAACAGCAACGCCACCGCGGTGGGCTTCAACGCATTGGCCAGCGGCCAGAACAGCGCCGCCTTTGGCAACAACGCGCAGGCCGTGGGCCCGGGCAGCGTGGCCGTCGGTGGTGCCGCGGTGGATGAGCAGGGCAACCCGCTGATCACCAACGGCGGCGTGCCGGTCGATACCGGTGCAACCAGCGCCGGCGTGGGCGGCACCGCCGTCGGTGCCAGCGCCGAAGCCGCTGGCTTCGCCTCCAGCGCCTACGGCGTGGGCGCGTATGCCGGCGGTGCGCAGTCGGCGGCGTTCGGCGCCGTGTCCAACGCCATTGGCGATTACTCCACCGCGCTGGGCACCAGCAGCGTGGCCACCGGCACCAGCAGCGTGGCCATCGGTGGCCCGGCTGACCTGATTCCCGGCCTGGGCTTCTTCGTGCAGACCCAGGCCAGCGGCGAAGCCGCCACGGCGGTCGGCGCCGGTGCCATTGCCAGCGGCGACTACGCCACGGCCAACGGCACGCTCACCGAAGCGTCGGGTGCCGAGGCGACGGCCGTGGGCTACTTCGCCTACGCACCGGGTGAACAGTCCAGCGCGCTGGGCGCACAGACCTGGGCCAGTGGCGCGCAGAGCACGGCGGTCGGCTTCTACGCCACCGCGCGCGGCGCCAACAGCGTGGCCCTGGGCGCGAACTCCGAAGCGGTGCGCGACAACAGCGTGGCCGTGGGCAGCAGCGGCAACGAACGGCAGATCACCAGCGTGGCCGCCGGTACCGAAGCCACCGATGCGGTGAACAAGGCGCAGCTCGATGCGGTGGCTGACACCGCCGATACCACCGCGCACTTCTTCCAGGCGCAGGCCGAAGAGGGCACCGATGCTGGTGCCTATGCCGAGGGCGCAGGTGCGGTCGCGGCCGGTTCGGCCAGCAATGCCATCGGTGCCGGTGCGTTGGCGCAGGGTGCCGGTGCTGGCGCGCTGGGCGCCGATGCCGTTGCACTGGGCCGCAACACCTTCGCCGACGGCGATGGCGCGGTGGCCGTGGGTGGCCTGGGCCAGGCCTACGACGAGTACAACCAGCCGCTGCTGGACGACGAAGGCAACCCGGTGCAGGTGGGTACCACCGCGTCGGCCGGTTCCACCGCAGTGGGCAACGCGGCGCAGGCCACCGGGCTGACCAGCAATGCCTTCGGCAGCGGCGCGCAGGCCACCGGCGACAACAGCTTCGCGGCGGGCAGCAAGTCGCGCGCCACCGGCAGCTATGCCGTCGCCATCGGTGACAGCGCGTTTGCCAAGGCCGATGACAGCACCGCCGTGGGCGGTTACAGCACCGCCAGCGAAGCGGGCGCCACCGCGTTCGGTTCCGGCGCCTGGGCGACCGGCAGCAACGCCTCTGCGTTCGGCCCGGCCGCATGGGCCAGTGCCAATGGCGCCACCGCCATCGGCTACAACAGCTGGGCCAACGGCACCAGTTCCACTGCGGTCGGCCGCGGTGCCTTCAGCTACGGCGCCAACAGCGTGGCACTGGGCTTCCAGGCACTGGGCAACAGCATCAACAGCATCGCCATCGGCACCAACACGGTGGCCGGCGGTGAAAGCGCCATCGCACTGGGTGCTGGCAGCACGGCCAGCGGCAGCAATGCGGTCGCGCTGGGTGCAGGCTCGGTCGCCGACCGCGACGGCAGCGTGTCGGTGGGCAGTGCCGGCAACGAACGCCAGGTCACCAACGTGGCCGCCGGTACCCAGGCCACCGATGCGGTGAACAAGTCGCAGCTCGATGCAGTGGCCGCTGCTGGTGAAGCGACCAGCAAGTACTTCCAGGCCAGTGGCAGCGACGACAGCGATGCCGGCGCCTATGTGGAAGGTGACAACGCGCTGGCGGCCGGTGAAGCGGCCAATGCCATCGGTGACGGTGCCAGCGCGCTGGGCGCCGGTGCCAACGCCATCGGCAGCAATGCGCAGGCCATCGGCTTCAACGCCCTGGCCACCGCTGCCAACGCCAGCGCGATCGGTGCCAATGCACAGGCCACCGGCGAGTACGCCACCGCGCACGGTGCCGAAAGTGAAGCCAGCGGCGAACAGAGTGCCGCCTTCGGTGCGGCCGCCGTGGCCAGTGGCGCCGGCAGCACCGCCAGCGGCGTGCTGTCCGAAGCCAGCGGCGAAGAAGCGGTGGCCGTGGGCTACTTCAGCACCGCCAGCGGCGAGGCATCCACCGCGGTGGGCAGCGAAAGCGTGGCCAGCGGCACCGCCTCGGCGGCCTTCGGCATCGGTGCCGAAGCCAGCGGCGGTTACAGCACGGCCATCGGTGGCTATTCCAGCGCATCGGCGTTCAACGCCACCGCACTGGGCAACTTCGCCAACGCCTCCGGTTCCAACAGCGTCGCCCTGGGCGGCGATGCCGAAGCCTCGGGCGCCTACAGCACGGCTACCGGCCAGGGCAGCCTGGCCACCGGCACCAATGCGGTGGCCGTGGGTGGTTCGTTGTTCGGCCTGCTGGCCACCGAAGCATCGGGTGATTACTCCACCGCCGTCGGTGGCGGCGCCTGGGCACCGGGTACCAACAGCACCGCACTGGGCAACGCAGCCGAATCGCAGGGCGCCAACAGCGTTGCCCTGGGTGCCGACTCCATTGCCGACCGTGACAACACGGTGTCGGTGGGCGGTGCGGGCAATACGCGCCAGATCACCAACGTGGCCGCCGGTACCGAGGGCACCGATGCGGTGAACAAGGACCAGCTGGATGCAGTGGCCGCCGCAGCCGAGGCCACCAGCAAGTACTTCCAGGCCAGCGGCAGCGAAGACAGCGATGCCGGCGCCTACGTGGAAGGCGAGAACGCGCTGGCCGCCGGTGAAGCAGCCAACGCGATCGGCGATGGCAGCACTGCCCTGGGCAGTGGCGCCACGGCGGTTGCGGCCAACGCGACCGCGGTCGGCTTCAACAGCCTGGCCACCGGCGGCAATGCGGCAGCGGTTGGCACCAACGCCCAGGCCAGCGGCGAAGACAGTGCCGCCCTGGGCAGTGGCGCGGTCGCCAGTGAAGTGAGCAGCACCGCGACCGGTGCCGGCGCACAGGCCACCGGCGTGTACAGCACCGCCAATGGTGCCGAAGCCATCGCCAGCGGCGCACAGTCGCTGTCCAGCGGCTTCCGCGCCTCGGCCTCGGCCGATGGCACCACTGCCGTGGGTGGCTACAGCGAAGCCAGCGGTCGCCTGGGCTCGGCACTGGGCTACGGCACCCTGGCCAGCGGCGCCAACAGCACCGCGGCCGGCGTGTTCGCCACCGCCAGCGGTGCCGGTTCGGTGGCGGTGGGTAATGCCAGTGAGGCCACCGGCGATGAAAGCGTGGCCATTGGTGGCAGCACCTACTTCGGCCTGATTCCGGCCCGTGCCAGCGGTACCGGCTCGGCTGCGTTCGGTGCCGGTGCCTGGGCGACCGACGACTACGCCACCGCCATCGGCTGGAACGCCTGGGCCGATGCGGCCGACGCCACCGCACTGGGTGCCAACGCCAGCGCCAGTGCGGCCAACAGCGTCGCGCTGGGCAGCGGTTCGCAGGCCACCCGGGCCAACACGGTGTCGGTCGGCACGGCCACCGCGCAGCGGCAGATCACCAACGTCGCCGCCGGTACCGAAGCCAGCGATGCAGTGAACAAGGGCCAGCTGGATGCGGTTGCCGCAACCGCCGATGCGGTCGGCCAGCGCTTCCAGGCCAGCGGCACCGGCACGGCCACGGCGTCGGGTACCGACGCGGTGGCCATCGGCGCCAACGCCACGGCCAGCGGCAGCCGCAGCAATGCGGTCGGCAGCGGTGCCACCGCCATCGGCAACGCCGCACTGGCCCTGGGTGCCAACAGTGGCGTCACCGGCAACAACTCGGTGGCCCTGGGTGCCGGTTCGCGCGCCGTGGAAGCCAACGTGGTTTCGGTCGGGGGTGGCAATGGCACCGCCGGTCCGGCCACCCGCCGCATCGTCAACGTGGCCGATGGCCGCATTGCCGCCGGCAGCACCGATGCGGTCACCGGTTCGCAGTTGAACGTGACCAACCAGCGCGTGGGGGCGGTGGAAACCCGCGTGGGTGATTTCGACTCGCGCATCTCCACCATGGAAACCAGCACCGCCAATGCCGTCGGCTACGACGATGCCAGCCGCGATCGCCTGACCCTGTCCGGCATGGATGGCACCACGATCGACAACGTGGGCGCCGGCAGCATCGCCGCCGGCAGCCGCCAGGCGGTCACCGGTGGCCAGCTGTTCCAGTCGCTCAGCGATGCCGCCAGCTTCCTCGGCGGTGGCGCCAGCGTCGGCCTGCAGGGCGTGTTCGTGGCACCGAACTACGTGATCCAGGGCAGCACCTACAGCAACGTGGGCGACGCACTGGGCGCGCTGGACCGCAAGGTGACCGAGCTGGACCAGCGCACCGCCGGTGGTTCCAGCCGCGCCAGCACCGCCACGGCCAGCCTGCGCAGCGCCAGCACCACCGCGCAGGCGTCGGTGGCCGAACTGTCCACCGCGGCCGAGTCGGATCCGGTGGCATCGCGCACCGACATTCCGGCCAAGCCCAGCGTGGGTGGCACCAGCGCCGCACAACCGGCTGCCGCCGTCGGTGCGGTCAGCGTGGGTGAGGGCGCAGTCGCCAGTGCGGCCTCGTCCACCGCCATCGGCCAGGGCGCGACGGCCTCGGCCGCCAACGCGGTGGCCCTGGGCCAGGGTTCGATTGCCGATCGTGCCAACACCGTGTCGGTGGGCAGCGAGGGCAACGAACGCCAGGTCACCAACGTGGCCGCCGGTACGGCCGCCACCGATGCCGTGAACAAGAGCCAGCTGGATCGCGGCATCACCACCGCCAACAGCTACACCGACAGCCGCGTGCAGGCCGTCGCCGACAGCTTCGATGTGTTCAAGGGCGAAGTTGATGGACGCCTGCGCCACATGGATCGCCGCATCGACCGCCAGGGTGCGATGAGCGCGGCCATGCTGAACATGGCCACCAGTGCCGCCGGCATCCGCACCCAGAACCGGGTCGGCGTCGGCATCGGTTTCCAGGGCGGTGAATCGGCGATGTCGCTGGGCTACCAGCGTGCGATCAGCGATCGCGCCACGGTCACCCTGGGCGGTGCGTTCAGCAGTGATGACGCCTCGGTCGGCGTCGGTGCCGGCTTCGGCTGGTAAGCGGGAAGCGCGTGCCGGTGGCCACGTGCCACCGGCACGTCATGCAGTGAAGGCCTGAGGGGGCGAGGCACGGCAACCCTGGTGGGCCAGCCAGGGCAGTCGCAGGGAATGATGGCCGTAGTGAGCTCCGCCCGTGCACTGGGTGGAGAAGGAAAGCTCAACCATGACCTTGAAGAGGATTTCGAACGTGACCAAGAAGCAGAACCTTCGCATCAACGTACTGGCTGCCGCCGTGCTGTCGCTGACGGTCGGCGTCGGTGCCGCCCATGCGATCAATCCGGGCACGCCCAGCGCACCGGCCCGTGTGGCCAGCGCCGACCAGCAGGCCGTGGACGGCATCATCGTCAAGTACCGCACCGGTACCGCCGCCGCCAGTGACCGTTCGAGCAAGCTCACCGTCGTGCAGTCGGCGCTGTCGCGCGCGATTGTCAGCAGCGGCGCCAGCAGCCGCGCGTTGTCGCTGTCGCCGCAGGTCGAGCGCAAGCTGGGCACCGGTGGCGATCTGATCCGCCTGAAGTCGCGCCTGGCCGGCGCGGAAATGAAGAAGGTGCTGGCCGAACTGAACGCCGATCCGTCGGTGCAGTACGCCGTGGCCAACGTGCGCCTGCAGCGTTCGGACCTGCGCGCCAGCAATGCGCAGCCGGCACTGGTACCCAACGACCCGAACTACGCCCAGTACCAGTGGAACTTCTACAACGCCACCAGCGGCGTGAACGCGCCGGCGGCGTGGGATGTCTCGCAGGGCGAAGGCGTGGTCGTGGCCGTGCTTGACACCGGCATCCTGCCGGGCGTGCCGGACTTCGGCGACAACCTGCTGCCGGGCTACGACTTCATCAGCGACAAGGAGTCCTCGCGCCGCCCGACCGACGGTCGCGCCCCGGGCGCCACCGACTACGGTGACTGGGTGGAAACGGCCAACGAGTGCTACAACGGCTCGCAGCCGGAAGGCAGCTCCTGGCACGGTACCCACGTGGCCGGCACCATCGCCGAAGTGACCAACAACGGCAGCGCGCTGGCAGGCCTGGCCTACAAGGCCAAGGTGCTGCCGGTGCGCGTGCTCGGCAAGTGCGGCGGCACCCTGGCCGACATCAGCGACGCCATCACCTGGGCCTCCGGTGGCACCGTGGCCGGCATTCCGGCCAACACCACGCCGGCTGAAATCATCAACATGAGCCTGGGCGGCGGCGGCGCGTGCGACGCGGCCTACCAGGACGCAATCAACGGCGCCGTCTCGCGCGGTACCCTGGTGGTGGTGGCCGCCGGCAATGACACCGACAACGCCGCCAACTACCGTCCGTCCAGCTGCGCCAACGTGGTCTCGGTCGGCGCCACCCGCGTCACCGGCGGCATCACCTATTACTCCAACTATGGCGCGGTGGTCGATCTGGCCGCACCGGGTGGCGGCGGCAGCGTGGACGGCAACCCGAACGGCTACATCTGGCAGGTCGGCTCCAGCTCCGACACCACGCCCGACGCCGGTGAGTGGGTGCTGATGGGCAAGGGCGGTACCTCGATGTCCTCGCCGCACGTGGCTGCCGTGGCCGCGCTGGTGCAGAGCGCACTGGCTGCCAATGGCAAGGATCCGCTCAGCCCCGCTGCGCTGGAAACGCTGCTGAAGCAGTCGGCACGTCGCTTCCCGGTCACCATTCCGGCCGCCACCCCGATCGGCACCGGCATCGTCGATGCCAAGGCCGCACTGGATGCCGCGCTGAAGGAACCGTGCACCGAGAACTGCGAGCCGGAAGGCATCCCGCTGACCAACAAGGTGGCCATCAGTGGCGTGGCCGGCGCTGCCGGCAGCGAAACCGTCTACACCTTCCAGGCTGAAGCCGGCAAGCAGCTGAGCGTGCTGACCTATGGCGGCACCGGCAACGTGTCGGTCTATCTGGCGCAGGGCCGCGTGCCCACCGCCACCGACAACGATGCCAAGTCGACGCGCCCGGGCAACACCGAAACCGTGCGCGTGGCCAAGCCGGTCGCCGGCACCTACTACGTGAAGGTGGTGGGCGAGGCGGCATTCGGCGGCGTGACCATCCTGGCCACCCAGTAACGGCCCAGCGGTTGCAGATGTTGTCGTAAGTGAATTGGCGGCGCCCGTTACCGGAAGGTGACGGGCGTCGTCTTTTGTGGTCCTGCGCGTGCAGGACGGCGGAAACCCCGGCCAAACTGCTAAAGTCAGGGCGATCGACAGGAGAGTCATGTGAACGCGCTCGCTGCTACCGCCCACGACGACGCCGAAGGCCGCATCCTGGATGCCCTGCTGTCGCGTGGCCGGTTGAAGGATGCTGACCTGGCGCGCGCGCGGCCGCTGCATGCCGAAGCCGGCGGCAGCCTGCTGGCGCTGCTGGTGCGGCTGGGCCTGGTCTCCGAACGTGACCAGGCGCAGGCCAGCGCCGACGTGCTCGGCCTGCCGCTGCTGGAAGGCAAGCAGTTGCCCGAGGCCCCGCCGCAGTCGCTGGCCGAAGGGTTGCCGCTGTCGCAGCGGTTCCTGAAGCAGTTCCATGTCTGCCCGTTGGCGCTGGACGAACACGGGGTACGCCTGTGGCTGGCCGATGCGCACGATCCCTACCCGCAGCAGGCCGTGCAGCTGGCGCTGGGCGTACCGGTCACCCCGGTGCTGGGCATGCGCGCGGAAATCGACGATCTGGTTGAACGCTGGTTCGGCCAGGGCCGCAGCGCGATGGGCGCCATCGTGGAAACCGCCGATGGTGAAGGCGGCGCGGTGGACGATATCGAACACCTGCGCGACCTGGCCTCCGAAGCTCCGGTCATCCGCCTGGTCAACCTGGTCATCCAGCGGGCGGTGGAACTGCGCGCCTCCGATATCCACGTTGAACCGTTCGAAAGCCGGCTGAAGGTGCGTTACCGCGTGGACGGCGTGCTGGTGGAAGGCGAAAGCCCGCCGGCCAACCTGACTGCCGCGGTGATCAGCCGCATCAAGATCATGGCGCGCTTGAACATCGCCGAGCGCCGCCTGCCGCAGGATGGCCGCATCATGCTGCGCGTGCAGGGCAAAGAACTGGACCTGCGTGTCAGCACCGTGCCCACCGCGCATGGCGAAAGCGTGGTCATGCGCCTGCTCGACCGCGAAACCGTGGTGTTCGACTTCCACCGGCTGGGCTTCACCGATGCCTTCCTGCCGCAGTTCCGCAAGGTGCTGGAACAGCCGCACGGCATCCTGCTGGTCACCGGCCCCACCGGCTCGGGCAAGACCACCACGCTGTACACCGCGCTCAGCCAGCTCAACACCGCCGACGTCAAGATCATCACCGTCGAAGACCCGGTCGAATACCAGATCGAAGGCATCAACCAGATCCAGGCCAAGCCACAGATCGGCCTGGATTTCGCCAACGCGCTGCGCAGCATCGTGCGCCAGGATCCGGACATCATCATGATCGGCGAAATGCGCGATCTGGAAACCGCGCGCATCGCGATCCAGTCGGCGCTGACCGGTCACCTGGTGCTGTCCACCCTGCATACCAACAACGCCGCCGGTGGCATCACCCGCCTGCTCGACATGGGCGTGGAAGACTATCTGCTGACGTCCACCATCAACGGCATCCTGGCCCAGCGCCTGGTGCGCCGCCTGGAGCCGACCCACGCCGAGCGCTACGAGGCCTCGCCGGAGGAAATCGAACGTTTCGAACTGCGCCGCCTGCAGCCGCAGGGCACCATCCATCTGTTCCGCCCGAAGCCGTCCGCGCTGGCGCCCACCGGTTATCTGGGGCGCACCACCATCATGGAATTCCTGGTGATGAACGATGCGCTGCGTCGCGCGGTCATGCGCCGCGATGGCATGGGCGAAATCGAACGCATCGCCCGCGAGGCCGGCATGCGCACCATGTACGAAGATGGCCTGGCCAAGGCGTTGAGCGGGCAGACCACCATCGAAGAAGTGCTGCGCGTGACCGAGGAGGGTTGATGCGCGCCGGAGCCTGCTGCTGACATGCCGAACTACCGCTACAAGGCGCTGAACCCGCATGGCGAAGTCTTCGATGGCCAGATGGAAGCGGCCAGCGAAGCCGAGCTGATCGCGCGCCTGCAGGACCAAGGGCACCTGCCCATGGAAACCCGGCTGGCCGATGGCGGTGCCGTGGGTGGCAGCAGCCTGCGTGGCCTGTTCCGGCCGCGGCCGCTGCAGGGCGCGGCGCTGCTGCAGTTCACCCAGCAGCTGGCCACGTTGCTGGCCGCTGGGCAGCCGCTGGATCGCGCACTGTCGATCCTGCTCGGCCTGCCCGAAGACGAGCGCTCGCGCCGGGCGATCACCGACATCCGCGACGTGGTGCGTGGCGGCGCGCCGCTGTCCACGGCACTGGAACGGCAGCACGGTCTGTTCTCGCGCCTGTACGTGAACATGGTGCGTGCCGGCGAAGCCGGTGGCAGCCTGCACGACACGCTGCAGCGCCTGGCCGATTACCTGGAACGCAGCCGCGCGCTGCAGGGCAAGGTGGTCAATGCCCTGGTCTACCCGGCCATCCTGCTGGTGGTGGTGGGCGGTGCGCTGCTGTTCCTGCTGGGCTACGTGGTGCCGCAGTTCGCGCAGATGTACGAAAGCCTGGACGTGGCGCTGCCGTGGTTCACCAACATCGTGCTGCAGATCGGCCTGTTCGTGCGTGACTGGTGGATCCTGCTGCTGGTGGTGCCGGCGGTGCTGGTGCTGCTGCTGGAACGCAAACTGCGCCAGCCCGCGTTCCGCCTGGCACTGGATGGCTGGCTGCTGCAGCGCCGTGGCATCGGCCGCCTGCTGGGCGAACTGGAAACCGCACGGCTGGCGCGTACCTTGGGCACCCTGCTGCGCAACGGCGTGCCGCTGCTGGGCGCGCTGGGCATCGCCCGCAACGTGCTGGGCAACCGCGCGCTGGCCACCGATGTGGACAGCGCCGCAGACGAAGTAAAGAACGGTGCCGGCCTGTCGCTGGCACTGTCGCGCGGCAAGCGCTTCCCGCGCCTGGCCCTGCAGATGATCCAGGTGGGCGAAGAATCCGGCGCGCTGGACACCATGCTGCTGAAGGCGGCCGACACCTTCGAACAGGACAGTGCCCGCCGCATCGATCGCCTGCTGGCGGCCATGGTGCCGGCCATCACCCTGGTGCTGGCCTCGGTGGTCGGCGCGGTGATCGTGGCCGTGCTGGTGCCGCTGTACGACCTGACCAATGCCATCGGTTGATGATGGCCCTTCCTACACTCCCGCTGTTCCGCACCTGAAAGGACCGACCATGATTGCTTCCCGTCGACCGATCCGCCTTTCCTTCACCGCCGCTCGCCACCAGTCGGGCATGAGCCTGCTGGAAATCATCATCGTCATCGTGCTGATCGGCGCGGTGCTGACCCTGGTCGCCAGCCGCGTGCTGGGCGGCGCCGACCGCGGCAAGGCCAACATCGCCAAGGCGCAGGTGCAGACCGTGGCGTCCAAGATCGACAACTACCAGCTCGATACCGGCAAGCTGCCGGGCACGCTGGAAGACCTGATCAACGCCCCGGCCGGCACCGGTGGCTGGCTGGGCCCGTACGCCAAGGCGGCCGATCTGAACGACCCGTGGGGGCATGCGCTGGAATACCGCGCACCGGGTGAAGGTCAGCCCTACGATCTGATCAGCCTGGGCAAGGATGGCAAGCAGGGCGGCAGCAGTGTCGATGCCGATATCCGCTACGAGCCGTAAGCCTGCATGACCCGCATCCTGCCGCGCCGGTTGCCCCGCCCGCGCCTGCACGGCAGGCGCGCAGCGGGCCTGTCGCTGCTGGAAATGCTGCTGGTGATCGCGTTGATCGCCGCCATCGGCCTGATCACCGCCGCCGGCCTGTCGCGCGGCTTTGCCGGCATGCAGCTGCGCAGTGCCGGCAAGGACATCGCCAACCAGCTGCGCATGGTGCGCGCCCAGGCCATCGCGCGGGGCGAACCGCAGCGGTTCGTGATCGAACCGGCGCAGCACCGCTGGACCGGTGCCAACCAGCGCCAGGGCACGCTGCCGGAAACCCTGCAGGTGCAGTTCGAAGGCGCCGCGCAGTTGTCCACTGGCGCAGGGCAGGGCGTGATCGAGTTCCATCCGGACGGCGGCGCCAGTGGTGGCCGCATCCGCCTGCAGCGCGACAGCGCCGAATGGCGCATCGACGTGGGCTGGCTGACCGGCGAAGTACGTTCCGGCCCGTGGCAGGCGCAATGAAACGGCGCGCGCGTGGCTTCACCCTGCTGGAAGTGATCGTTGCCTTCGCCTTGCTGGGCCTGGCGCTGACCTTGCTGCTGGGCAGCCTGTCCGGCGGCGCGCGGCAGGTGAAGGACGCCGAGCTGCGCACCCGCGCGGTGCTGCATGCGCAATCGTTGCTGGCCGCCGCCGGGGTGGAGGAACCGCTGCAGGCCGGGCGCCAGCAGGGCGAGTGGGAGCAGGGGCGCTTCCATTGGGAACTGCAGGTGCAGCCCTGGGTGGAGCCGCGCGTGGGCAACGCGCCGGTCGCCGATTCCCCCGGCGCGCCGTGGCTGGCCGAGTTGCAGTTGCAGGTGCGTTGGGGCGATGGCGCGCGCGAACAATTGCGTTGGCGCAGCCTGCGCCTGCTGCCGCCGGACCTGGAGCGTGCACGGTGAAACGGCAGGCACGCGGCTTCACCCTGGTGGAAGTGATGCTGGCCACCGTGCTGCTGGCTGGCGGCCTGGCGCTGGCGTTTGCCAGCGTGCGCTCGGCCATGGCGGTCAGCCAGCGGGGCGAACAGATCGCCGCCGACAGCGAGCGCATGCGCGCGGTGCAGGGGCTGCTGCGGCGGCAGTTGAGTGCGGCGCTGCGCAGTCCGATGGAAGTACCGGACCCCACCCGCGAGCCGGTGTACTTCAGTGGCGATGAAAGCGGCATGCAGTTCGTGGCCGATCTGCCGGGTTACCTGGGCCGCGGCGGCCCCTACCTGCATGCGCTGCAGGTGGAGGGCCAGGCCGGCGAGCGCCGCCTGTTGCTGGGCCTGGTGCTGCTGCAGGAAGGCGAACAGTTGCCGGAAACCCCGCCGCGTGCGCCGGAAGTGCTGGCCGAGCACCTGCGCGATGTGCAGCTGCGCTACCGCGGCGTGGATGCGGCCAGCGGCCAGATGACCGACTGGTTGCCGCGTTGGGACGATACCCGCCGCCTGCCGTTGCTGGTGGAGGTGCAGGTGCGGCCCGCGCGCGGGCCGGCATGGCCGCCGCTGGTGGTCGCCCTGCGTGCCGGTGGCGCCGCCGGAGGCATCCGATGAGGACCCGGCGCGGGGCCGCGCTGGTGCTGGTGCTGTGGCTGATCGCGCTGATGACCGCACTAGTGGGCGCATTCGCGCTGACCGCCCGGGTCGAACACCTGCAGCAGCGGGTGCTGGATGACAACGGGCGCGGCCAGGAACGCGCACGTGCCGGCCTGGAGTATGCGCTGATGCGCCTGCACGCCGATCCGCAGCGCCCGGCCTGGCAGGCCGACGGCCGCACCTACCGGTGGCAGTTCGACGATGCCCGCGTGGATATCCGCGTGGTGGACGAGAACGGCAAGATCAATCTGAATGTCGCCGACGCTGCGCTGCTTACCGCCTTCCTGAAGGCACTGGGCGAAAGCCCCGACGATGCACAGCGGCTGGCCGGGGCCATCATCGACTGGCGCGACGAGGACAGCCTGCAGCAGCCCGGCGGCGGCGCCGAAGCGCCCGATTACGCAGCGGCCGGCCTGCCGTACGGCCCGCGCAACAAGCGTTTTGAAAGCCTGGGCGAACTGCAGCGGGTGCTGGGCATGCGCGCGGCGCTGTACCAGGCAATGCTGCCGCACATCACCCTGTACAGCCGCATGGCGCGGCCCGATCCGCGCTTCGCCACCGCCCCGGTGCTGGCGGCGCTGGGGCTGGACGCCGAGCAGGTACTGGCGCAACGGGCCCAGCAGGAGCGTGACGAAGATTCAGGTGCGGGCACGTCAACCCTTGCCAGCGGCAGCGGCACCTATAGTATCGAGTGCCGCGCCATCGACGGCAGTGGACGCCAGTCGGTTCTGAAGGCGGTGGTACGCAACGGCTCGGGCGGAGTGCCCGGCCAGACCTACACAGTGCTTCGCTGGGAGCAGGGAATGGCAGCAAGATGACAGCATGGCAGGACAGCGTGCGGCAGGTGCAGGGCCGGATCGGCCCTGGCGTCGGCCATTTCCTGCGCTGGTGGCGGCAATCGTTGCTGGCCTGGGTGCCGGCACGCTGGCAGTGGGCGCTGGGCTGGTCGCAGGCACGCCTGCTGCTGCAGCGCGACGGCGACCAGGTTCAGGTCTGGCGTGATGGCAGTGCCGGCCCCGAACGCGTGGTGCGCCTGCCGTGGCCGCTGGCGCCGGCCGATCTGGACCGCGTGCTGGAACCGCGCCTGCGGCGCCTGCCGCGCGTCTGGCTGCTGCCGGTGGCGCAGGTGCTGCGCCGCAGCCTGCGCCTGCCCAGCGCCGCCGCCGATCGCCTGCACGCCGTGGTGGGCTATGAAATCGACCGGCAGACGCCCTTCGAGGCCAGCCAGGTCAGCTACGACGTGCGCGCCCTGGGCACGGCCGGCGACGGCCTGCTGCAGGTCGAGCTGGTCGCCTGGCCGCTGCGCCAGCTGGACACCTGGCGCAGCCAGGCCGGTGACTGGGCCGATGCCCTGGCCGGCGTGGATGCCATCGACGAACACGGCCAAACGCTGCAGGTGAACCTGCTGCCGCCGGCGCAGCGCCAGCGCCGCGTTGATCCCAGCCGGCGCTGGAACCTGATGTTGGCGGCCGCCGCCCTCGTGATGCTGGTGCTGGCCGCACTGCAGCTGCTGGACAACCGGCGCGACGCTGCCGACGCCCTGCGCGAACAGGTCGAACGCAGCGCCCGCAGTGCCCGCGGCGTGGCCAGTGAACGCAGCCAGCTGCAGGCGCTGATCGACGGCGCCGCCTTCCTGGAAAAGCAGCGCAGCCAGCGTGCCACCACGGTGGAACTGTGGACCGAGCTGACCCGGCGCCTGCCCGACGGCACCTATCTGGAAAAACTGGCGATCGAGAACAACAGCCTGCAGTTGATCGGGCTTAGCGGGCAGGCATCGCAACTGGTCGCGCTGCTGCAGGATGCGCCGCAGTGGCGCAAGGTGAACCTGACCGGCGTGCTGCAGGCCGACGGCGCCAGCAGTGGCCGCGACCGCTTCACCCTGACCGCCGAACTGCAGCCGTTGCCGGCCGCCGCCGCTCCCGCCCCCGCTGCACGCAAGGAGGCGGCCGATGCCGATGCCCAACCCGCGCCGTGACCGTTGGCTGGCGCTGGCCCTGCTGCTGGCCGTGCTGGGCGTGGCCTACCTGCTGCTGGTGCACCCCTGGTTCACCCAGCCGCTGCTGGCCATCAACGAAGGCGTGGCCGCGCTGCGCGAACGCCAGCAGCGCGTGCAGGCGCAGCTGCAGCAGCAGCCGCAGATCGAACAACGCTTGAAGGACACCCGCCAGGTGCTGGAACAGCGCCCCGGCTTCCTGCGCGAAGCTACTGCCGAAGCGGCCGCCGCCGCGCTGGGCGCACGGCTGCAGGATGCCGTGGCCATGGCCAGCCCCGGCAACCGCAGCTGCACCATCAGCAACCGCACGCCGCTGACCGACAACCGACGCGATGCCGAATTCGTGCGCGTGGCCATGCAGGTGCGGCTGCGCTGTGGCGTGGCCGAGCTGGCCACCGTGCTGCACAGCCTGGAAACTGGCAGTCCGCGTCTGTTCGTGGACAACCTGAACCTGATCGCGCAGCGCTTCCAGCAGTCGGCCAACGAATCCGGCCTGGGCCTGGATGTGTCCTTCGAGCTGGCCGGTTACCTGTTGCCCGGCGCAGCGGCCGACAGCGCAGCGCCGGCGGTTGCCAACGCCGCGGTCGTTGCACCGGAAGCAGCCGTCCCGGCTGAGCCGGCCGCGGATGCCGCGGCCGATGCCGCCGCCGATTCCGATGCAGGGGAGGGCGCCGAATGAAGCTCGATGCGCTACCCCTGCGCACGGGGCTGCTGCTGGCCGTGGCCGGTTGGGCGGGCGCCCTGTGGCTGGCCACTGGCTTCGGCCTGGGCAGCCGCCTGCCAGCGGGCACGGACGATGCCGGCGGTGCCGCTGCATTGCCCTCGCTGCCGCCACTGGCGCCCGAACGCATGGCTGCAGCGGACAGTTACAGCGTCATCAGCGAACGCCCGTTGTTCGCTGAAGACCGCCGCCCGCGCCCGTACCTGCTGGGCGGCAGCGAACCGGCCGCCAGCGCGGCCCTGCGCCTGACCGGCGTGCTGCTGACCGACAGTTTCAGCATGGCCACCTTCACCACCGAACAGAACCGTTCGTTGCGCCTGCGCCTGAACGGCGAGGCCGTGGACGGCTGGCAGCTGGTCGCGCTGGAACCGCGCCAGGCCACGGTCATCGGCCCATCGGGCAACCAGGTGCTGGAACTGGCCACCTTCAACGGGCAGGGCGGCGAACCGCCGACCGTGCTGCGCGGGGCCAATGGCGCGGTGCCGCCGGCAGGCGTGGTGGTGCCGCCACCGCCACCGAGCCCGGCTGGCAGCAGCAACAGCAGCGCCCAGCGCCCGGTCGATCTGGCGGCCTCTGCGGCTGCCAGTCCGGCGGCGCAGAGCACGCCCGCCCCCAACACCAATGCCAACGGTCCCAGCGAAGCGCAGATGCAGGCCATCCGCGAACGTATCCAGGCCCGTCGCCGTCAGCTGCAGCAGCAACAACAGCAGCAACAACCGTCGCCGCCCACGGGCGATGGCACCAACCGATAGAGTGAATGCATGAATCTGCGTTTCCTTTCTTCCTCGTTCCTCCTTGCGCTGCTGGTCGGCTGCACCACGGTGTCCGGTCCGCACGTGCAGCGCAACGGCAACCCGCAACCCACGCCGCCGGCCGGCCAGGCCGCCGCCGATGCGCAGGTGGCCGAAGGTGATGGCCAGAGCGGCGCGCCGCAGGCGGTCATCCGTCGTGGCAGCGGCACCATGATCAACCGCGAGGCCGCGCGCGCACCGTCGCCGGCGCTGAATACCGCCAGCAGCGGCAGTGCCACCTTCAATTTCGAGGGCGAATCGGTACACGCGGTGGTCAAGGCTATCCTCGGTGACATGCTGGGCCAGAACTACGTGATCGCACCGGGCGTGCAAGGCACGGTCACCCTGGCCACGCCCAAGCCGGTGTCGCCGGCACAGGCATTGAACCTGCTGGAGATGGTGCTGGGCTGGAACAACGCACGCATGGTCTACAGCGGCGGCCGCTACAACATCGTCGCCGCCGACCAGGCCTTGGCCGGCACTGTCGCGCCCAGCACCGCGCCGGCCTCCAGCGCCCGTGGCTTCGAGGTGCGGGTGGTGCCGCTGCAGTTCATTTCCGCCAGCGAAATGAAGAAGGTGCTGGAGCCGTACGCGCGGCCCAACGCCATCGTCAACGTCGATACCGGGCGCAACGTGATTACCCTGGGCGGCACCCGTGCCGAACTGGAAAACTACCTGCACACCGTCGAGATCTTCGACGTGGACTGGCTGTCGGGCATGTCGGTGGGCGTGTTCCCGATCCAGTCGGGCAAGGCCGAACAGGTCGCTGCCGATCTGGAAAAAGTCTTCGGCGAAGACAGCAAGACCCCCAGCGCCGGCATGTTGCGTTTCCTGCCGCTGGAAAACGCCAACGCCGTGCTGGTCATCACCCCGCAGGCGCGCTACCTGGACCAGATCCAGCAGTGGCTGGACCGTATCGATACCGCCGGTGGCAGCGCTCGCCTGTTCTCCTACGAACTGCGCTACATCAAGGCGCGTGACCTGGCCCAGCGCCTGTCCGAAGCGTTTGCCAGCAGCAACAACCGCAACAACCGCGGCAGTGCCACCACATTGGCCCCAGGTGCGCAGCCGATGCAGCTGGACAGCACTGGCCAGACCGACACCCGCACCGACAGCAGCACGCTGGGCAGCACTGGTTCCAGCAGCAGCGGCATGGCCAGCACCATGAACCTGCCGCAGCGCCAGGAAGGCAACATCAGCGTCAGCCTGGACGTGGAAGGCGACACCGTTGGCGTGTCGGCGGTGGAAGAAACCAATGCGCTGCTGGTACGCGCCACCCCGCAGGCCTGGCGGTCGATCCGCGAAGTGATCGAGAAGCTGGACGTCATGCCGCTGCAGGTGCATATCGAAGCGCAGGTGGCTGAAGTCTCGCTGCAGGGCGAACTGAGCTACGGCGTGAACTGGTACTTCGAGAACGCCGTGCAGGGCCAGACCTTCCCCGGCGCCACCGGCGATGCCACCCTGCCCAGCGCACTGGGCCGCAACGTGTGGGGCACTTTCGCCGGCGCAATCACCGGCAGCGAAGGGCTGGGCTGGACCTTCCTGGGCAAGAACGCCGCCGCGGTGGTCAGCGCACTGGACAAGGTCACCGACCTGCGCCTGCTGCAGACCCCGTCGATCTTCGTGCGCAACAATGCCGAAGCCACCTTGAACGTGGGCGACAAGGTGCCGATCAGCACGGTGTCGGTGAACACCGGCGTGGGCACCGACAACACCTACAGCCAGGTGCAGTACATCGACACCGGTGTGATCCTGAAGGTGCGCCCGCGGGTGACGCGCGATGGCACGGTGTTCATGGACATCGTGCAGGAAGTGAGCAGCGCCGGCGAAGTGGCGGCCAACTGCGATCCGACCCGCACCCAGTGCAACCCGCGCATCTCCACCCGCAAGCTTTCCACTGAAGCGGCCATCCAGAGTGGCGACACCATCATGCTGGCCGGCCTGATCACCGATTCGGGCACCGATGGCCACAACGGTATTCCCGGCCTGAGCCGCATTCCGGTGGTGGGGGCGCTGTTTGGCAGCAAGACGCGCAACAGCCGTCGCTCGGAAGTGATCGTGCTGCTGACCCCGACGATCGTGCGCAACGGGCAGGAAGCGCGCGCGCTGACCGACGAATACAGCAGCCGCTTCCGCGCCATGGAGCCGATCGCCCCCGGCGCCCGCAAGAAGTAAGGCCGGCAGGGCTTGCAGCCCTGCACCTGCGTAGAGTCGAGCCATGCTCGACTGAAGCAACGTCAAAAGCGGGGTATCCGTGGGATGGCGGGGCGGTGTCGGAGTGCGGGGACGCCGCAAGTACGTCCTTGTAGGCTTGGCAGCCGCATCCATGC
>NZ_JACVUD010000065.1:0-25094 GCF_016624905.1 Stenotrophomonas sp. S49
CCTAGCCGCCTGATCCCCCACCTGTCCAACTTCAGGGGGTCACTTCATGGATGGGTTTACGGCGTGTCCTGACCACCCACACCGCCCCGCCATCCCACGGAATGCCGCTCCGGCTTTTGCAGTTGCCGTTGCATTGAGCAGGTGCAGGGCTGCAAGCCCTGCCGAAAACTCCCTTGGGCGTAGAATGCGGGAATGAGCGAATCCCTCGAAAACCACTTGCTCCACGGTCGTCGCCAGCGGCCCGACGGGCCCTCGCCGATCGATGTCATCTCGGTCCAGTCGCAACTGGTCTACGGCCACGCCGGCAACAGCGCCGCGGTGCCGCCGATGCGTGCGCTGGGCCTGCGCGTGGCCGAAGTGCCGACCGTCCTGCTCAGCAACGCGCCGTTCTACGACACCACGCGCGGCCGCGTGCTGCCCGCCGACTGGTTCGCGGACCTGCTGCGCGGTGCCGCCGAACGTGGCCTGCCGCAACGGGCGAAGATGCTGGTGTCCGGCTACTTCGGCAGCGCCGACAATGGCGCGGCGTTTGCCGACTGGTTGGACACCCTTCTGCCGGCCTGCCCGCAACTGCGCTACTGCCTGGACCCGGTGATCGGCGATACCCATACCGGTCCCTACGTGGAGCCGGGGCTGGAAGCCATCTTCGCCGAACGGCTGCTGCCGCACGCCTGGCTGGTCACGCCCAATGCCTTTGAGCTGAACCGCTTGACCGGCATGCCCGCCCTGGCCGAGGCCGATGCCATCGCCGCCGCACGCACGCTGCTTGATCGTGGCCCGCACTGGGTGATCGCGCATAGTGTGGGCGGCAACCCGGGCGAACTGGTCACCCTGGCCGTGGGCCGCGAGGAAACCTGGCGCTGGACCTCGCCGCTGCTGCCGGTGGATGTGGCCGGCACCGGCGATGTTCTGATGGCCCTGGTGGTGTCGTTCCTGCTGCGTGGCGAATCGATGCAGCAGGCGATCTCGCGTGCCGTGGCCGGCACCCATGCGGCGCTGGAGGCGACGCTGGCGCAGGGCTTCGAAGAGTTCGATGTGATTGCCGCGGCCCCGGCCGCGCTGGCCGACGGCGCCCGCTTCCAGGCCGAACGGCTGGCATGACCGCTTCGCAGGCACGCACGCCGCGCACGGTCGGCATCGTTGGCAGCGCCGGCGCCTACGGGCGCTGGCTGACCCGTTTCTTCCAGCAGCACATGCAGCTGCAGGTGATCGGCCATGACCCGGCTGACCCCACCTCACATTCGCCGGAGCAGCTGCTGGCACAGGCCGATGTGCTGGTGTTCTCCGCACCGATCCGGCATACGCCGGCGCTGATTGCCCGCTACGTGGAACAGTCGGGCGGGCGCGAGGCCGGGCGGCTGTGGCTGGACGTGACCTCGGTGAAGGAAGCACCGGTACAGGCGATGCTGGCCTCGCAGGCCGAGGTGGTCGGGCTGCACCCGATGACCGCGCCGCCGAAGGCGCCCACGCTGAAAGGCCGGGTGATGGTGGTCTGCGAGGCGCGGCTGCAGCAGTGGCAGCCGTGGGTGGATGCGCTGTGCAGCGCCCTGCAGGCCGAGTGCGTGCGCGCCACGCCGCAGCACCACGACCAGATGATGGCGCTGGTGCAGGCGATGGTGCATGCCACCCACCTGGCCCAGGCCGGCGTGCTGCGCGAGTACCAGCCGCAGTTGGGTGACCTGGCGGCGATGATGCCGTACCGCTCGGCGTCCTTCGAACTGGACACGGCGATCATTTCGCGCATCCTGTCGTTGAACCCGTCCATCTATGAGGACATCCAGTTCGGCAACCCGTATGTGGCGCCGATGCTGGAAAAGCTGGTCGGTCATCTGCAGCGCCTGCAGGTGCAGGTGGGGCAGGGCGACGATGCGGCGCGCGGTGCGTTCCGCCAGCAGTCGCTGGCGGCCAACCACGCGGCCTTCGGCGAGCCCGCGCTGGCGGCGGGAAACTACACCTTCGAGCGGGTGGGGTACCTGCTGGCCGACCTGACCGAGCGCAACGCGCTGTCGGTACACCTGCCGGAAGACCGCCCCGGTTCACTGCGCGCGCTGCTGAACGTCTTCGAGCAGCATGGCATCAGCCTGGCGTCGATCCATTCCTCGCGCACGCCGGCCGGCGAAGTGCACTTCCGCATCGGCTTCGTGGCCGGCAGTGATGCCGCTGCCATCGCCCTGGCGGCGGCGGACGTGGATGCCAGTGGCATCGGCCGGGTGCTGGCCTAGTCGCATTCATCCACAGGGGATGTGGATGGTTTCTGCGTAAAGGTGTGGATAACCGCGCGCAGCCCTTGGCAGGCAATGCTGTCAAGACGGTTGGTGAAAAATTGGCCACACCTTTTTTGTAGCGTCGAACCATGCTCGACGCATCCCCCGTGTCGACCAAGGTCGACACCTACCGGTGATCGGCCCGGGCCATGCCGGGCGGCCCGATCAGATCGTCAGATGCAGTTCGCCGCCGGTGGTGGTGAACTCGCGGCCGTTGCGCACCAGGTGCCGGCCATCGTCCAGTTCGTAGCGCGGGGTGGCCTCGGACGCATGCCCGCTGCCATCGGCATCCGGCTTGAATTCGATGATGACATGGGTTTCGCCGTGGCTGTCCACGGCGGGAAACTGACGGAACGACATCGCCCAGCTCCTGTTTGCAGCCGGTTCGCTGCGATTCCAGCGTGGGCTGCCCCGCGTTAGCGGGGCGTCATCAATCGATGAACTGCAGGCGCGCCAGTTCAGCGTACAGGCCGCCTTCGGCCAGCAGTTGCGCATGGGTGCCTTCGGCCACGATGCGGCCGTGGTCCATCACCACGATGCGATCGGCCTTGAGCACGGTGGCCAGGCGATGTGCGATCACCACCGTGGTCCGCCCGGCCATCAGGCGTTCCAGTGCCTGCTGCACGCCATGTTCGCTCTGCGCGTCCAGCGCGCTGGTGGCTTCGTCCAACAGCAGGATCGGTGCGTCCTTCAACAACGCACGGGCAATGGCCACGCGCTGCTGCTGGCCGCCGGAAAGGCGGGCACCGCGCTCGCCCAGTTCGCTGTCGTAACCATGGGGCAGGGCGCGCAGGAAGGCATCGGCCTCGGCGGCGCGGGCGGCGTCTTCCACCTCGGCATCGCTGGCCTGCAGGCGGCCGTAACGGATGTTGTCGCGCGCGCTGGCGGCGAACAGCGTGGGCTGCTGCGGCACCAGTGCCAACTGCGCGCGCAGCGCGGCCGGGTCGGTTTCGCGCACGTCGATGCCGTCCACGCAGACGCGGCCCTGTTCGGGATCGTGGAAGCGCAGCAGCATCGACAGCACCGTACTCTTGCCGGCGCCGGAGGGACCGACCAGGGCCACGGTTTCGCCGGAGCGAACGTGCAGGCTGAAGTGGTCCAGTGCGGCCTGGTCGGGGCGCTGCGGGTAGTGGAACACCACATCGTCGAAATGGATCTCGCCGCGCAGCGGCTGCGGCAGCGCACGCGGCTGTGCGGGCGCGCGGATTTCGATATCTTCCTGCAGCAGCTCGCTGATGCGGCCCATGCCACCGGCGGCACGCTGCAGTTCGTTCCACACTTCGGCCAGTGCGCCCACCGAACCGCCACCGATCAGGGCATACAGCACGAACTGGCCCAGGGTGCCGGCGCTCAGGCGGCCGGCGATGACATCGTGGGCGCCGAGCCACAGCACACCGACGATGGCACCGAAGATCAACAGGATGGCGCTGGCGGTGACCAGCGACTGCGCACCGATGCGCCGGCGCGCGGCACCGATGGCATCGGCCAGTGCGTGGTCGAAGCGGCCGCGTTCGTATGGCTCGCGGGCATGCGCCTGCACCGTGCGCACCGCGCCCAGGGTTTCGCTGGCCAGGCTGTTGGCATCGGCAATGCGGTCCTGGCTGTTGCGCGCCACCGTGCGCAGCTTGCGTGCGCCGATGATGATTGGCAGCACCGCCAGCGGAATGCCCAGCAGGGACCATGCGGCCAGCCGTGGGCTGGTGACGAACAGCATGCCCAGGCTGCCGACCACGGTCACGCTGCTGCGCAGGGCGACGGACATGGTGGAGCCGACCACGCTGCGCAGCAGCTCGCTGTCGGCGGTCAGCCGCGAGACCAGTTCGCCGCTGCGGCTGCGGTCGTGGAAGCCTGCGCCCAGCTGGATCAGGTGCGCGTACAGCTTGCTGCGCAGGTCGGCCACCACTTTTTCGCCCAGCAGCGATACGAAGTAGAAGCGGGCGGCGGTGGCCAAAGCCATCACCACGGCCACCAGCATCAACAGGGCGAAGGCACGGTTGATCTGGCCGCCGCTGCTGAAACCATGGTCGATCATCTGCTTGACCGCCGGCGGCAGGCTGAGCGTGGCCGCCGAGGAGATGGCCAGCGCCACCAGCCAGGCACTGAACAGGCCGCGGTGGCGACGCACGAAGGGCCACAGCGTGCGCAGGCTGCCCAGGCGGCGCAGCGGCGGGGTCGAGGCGGTGGCGTCGTCCTTGTCAGTCATGCAGGTCGTCGTTGTAGATGCGGATACGATCACGGGTGGCGTCGCGCAAGCGCGTTTTCAATGCTTCCACCTGCTCTGCGGGCAATTCCACCCGCAGCCGCACACCGTGGCTGTCGAACTGTTCATCGCGCTTTTCGGCCCCGTGCGCGGGCAGGGCGGCGTGCAGGGCGCCTAGATCCTCGAAAGCGGCGGCCAGTTGCAGCCGTGCCAGTTCCACCAGGGCCTGCCGCGGCGCGGTGCGCAGGCATTCTGCGGCAGTACCGCCATAGGCGCGCACCAGGCCGCCGGCGCCCAGTTTGATGCCGCCGTACCAGCGCGTGACCACCACCACCACCCGATCGAAGCCCTGGCCATCAATGGCGGCCAGGATCGGCCGCCCGGCGGTGCCGGCGGGCTCGCCATCATCGCTGGACCGGTAATCCTGGCCGTGCCGGTAGGCCCAGCAGTTGTGGGTGGCGTCGGCCACGGCGACCTGCTGCAGGAACGCCAACGCCGCCGCGGCACCGTCGATGGGCGCGGCATGAGCGGTGAAGCGGCTGTGCTTGATCTCCAGCGTATGGCTGACGGGCTGGGCGAGGGTATCGGGCATTGCTCGCATTCTACGGCGTTGCCACCGGCTTGCCTCAGTCGTCCAGCAGTGGGCGCAGATCCTTGGGCAGGCGCGATTCCGGGTATTGCTGCAGGTAGCGCTCCAGGCTGATGCGGGCCAGGTCACGCTGGCCGGCATCGCGGCGCTCGCGGATCTTCTGCAGCCACTGCCGGCGCGGCAGCTTCGCATCGGCCAGTACTTCGGCGTGTACGTCCTGTGCGCTCAGCCCGGCATCGCTGGAGCGGCGCAGCATCACCCCGGGCGCGCGGGCGGCGGGCGCACTGGCCGGCGCCGGGCTGGCCTTGAAGGTGGCCGACGCTTCGCGCTGCTGTTGGCGTGCGGCGGCTGCCGGTGCCGCTTCTGCAGCCATGTCGGCGCTGTCCGCTGCGGCGGCTTCCGTTGCAGGCGCGGGCGCGGCGTACGCCACGGGCGCGGGCGGTGCGGGAGGCGCTGGCGGTGCCGGTGGCGCAACAACATTTTTGGCGACCGCTGCGGCCGCCGGTTGCGGTTCGGGTGCTGCCGGCGCGGGCGCGCGCTGCGCCCTCTGCGGTGCAGGCGCGGCCTGGGCCGGTGGCGGCGGCGGCAGGGTCGCCGGTTCGGCGGCGCGGCCGACCACCGCAGGCTCGGCTGCGGGCGCAGCTGCTGCGGCGTCTGCGGCTGCATGTTCGGCCTGGGCCGGCGCAGTGGCTTCCATCGGCGGCGGCGCAGGCGATTCCGGCCGCATCTGCCAGGCGATGCCCACGGCCAGCACGGTCGAGGCGGCGATGCCGAACACCGCCGGCCAGCGCCCACCCTTGCGCGTACGCCGGGCCCGATCAGCCGGCCGCGGCGTTGCGGCCGCGCCCTGTGCAGGGGGCGCCGTATCCTGCACGGCGGCGCGTGCGGCGGCCAGGATGGTCGCGTCCAGCGATGCCGGCGGCGCCTGTTCGCTGCGGCGCCCCAGCAGGCCGGCCAGTGCGCGTTCTTCCGGGGTCAGTGGATCGTCTCGGTTCATGCGTTCAGTCCCGCACGCAGCTTGTCCATCGCATAGCGCAGCCGCGATTTCACAGTCTCCCGGCCAACGCCGGTGATCTGGCCGATCTCCTCCAGGCTCAGTTCCTGTCCCAGCCGCAGTTGCAGCACTTCGCGCTGTTCGGGCGGCAGGTCTTCCATCGCGCGCTGGATACGCCGGCGCTGTTCGAATTCAGACAGTTCAGCTTCCGGCGTGTGCCCGTCTTCCAGTGCCGCCAGGCGCAGGTCGGCATCGGCCGGTGCGGCGGGCCGGTGGCGCGCCGCGCGCCAATGATCGTTCAGCCGGTTGTGGGCGATGCGGAACAGCCACGTGCTGAATGCGGCATCAGGCTGCCAGCCGGCGCGCGCGCTGATCACCCGCTGCCACACGTCCTGGAAGATCTCCTCGGCCAGCGCGTTGTCGCGCAGTTGCCGCAGCAGGAAACCGAACAGGCGCTTGCGATGCCGCGCATACAGGCTTTCGAACGCATGCAGGTCGCCACCGGCCCAGGCCAGCATCAAGGCTTCGTCGGTTGGCAGGGCGGCGGCGTCCACGCTGCACAGAGTAAGCGCTGCGGGCGGTGGCGCATAGCCGGTGGCAGGCAGGGGCAGGGCAGCGTTCAAAGGGCGCATTGCGTTCGAAGGTGCACGCAATAACGGCCCGCCGTGCGAATCGGGGTTGTTGGGCTTCCATTTCCCCCCCGGTGGCGCGCTATGCTCGGTGACTCAGGGGAGGCGCTGCGTTGCAGTGCCAAGAGAACGTGATTTTGTCCATGCAAGCCGAACGCGTGCAGCCGCAATCACCACACGAGGCCGTGCTGAGCACGGCGCTGGTGCGCGCGCTGCATGCGCTGCTGCCAGCGGAAGCCAGCGTGCGCGTGGGCTGGGACGACCCGCAGCTGGGCCGCGGCCAGGATGCTTGGCCAGCCGCTGGCGGGGCAGGGGCGGTGCTGTGGTCGTCGCCCTGCGCGGTCGATGCCGGCTGCCAGCAGTGGGACCACGACGGCGCGCAGTTGCGCTTGCAGGTGCAGGGCGCCGATCCCGCACCGGCGTGGTGGGACATGGCGCGGCAGTCGATGGAACTGGCCCTGCAGCGCGGCCGCCAGGCCGGGCAGATCCGCGCGCTGGAACAGGCCGAGCGCCTGCAGCAGGCGCTGTTCCAGATTGCCGATCTGGCCGGTGCCGATCTGGAAATGGGCGAAATGCTGCGCCACGTACACGGCGTGCTGGGATCGCTGATGTATGCCGAGAACTGCTACATCGTCGAGTACGACGATGTGCGCCGGCAGATCCGATTCCTGTACTTCGCCGACCAGCTGGACGATTTCGTTGCCGATCCGGCGCGTGCCTACGCCGCCGATGACATGCCACACAGCCTGACGGTGGCGCTGCTGCAGCATGGGCGGCCGCTCAGTGGCCCCTCGCGCGCCCTGTTGGCGCAGGTGGGCGGGCTGGAACACGACCCGCAGCGCGGGCCGGAAAGCGAGGACTGGCTGGGCGTGCCGATGCTGCGCGACGGCCGGGTCTGCGGCGCCATCGTGGTGCAGAGCTACGAAGCCGGTGCGCGCTATGGCGAGGCCGAACGCGCGCTGCTGGGTTTCGTGGCCCAGCACGTGCAGACCGCGATGGACCGGCGCCAGGCGCAGGTGCGGCTGGAACAGCAGGTGGAGCGCCGCACCCTGGAACTGCAGCGGGCCAACCGCAGCCTGCAGGATGAAGTGGCCGAGCGCCGCCGGGCCGAGCAGCTGCAGACCGCGCTGTACAACATTGCCGAACTGGCCATGTCCGCCGAGAGTCTGGCGCAGTTCTACGGCCAGGTACACGGGGTGGTGGGGCGCCTGCTGGATGCGCGCAATTTCTACATCGCGCTGGTCAACGCCCGCGGCAATGGCCTGGATTTCGTCTATTCGGTGGACGAGCACAACGCCAGCCGGGCACCGCGCGCCTTCAGCCACGGCCTGACCGAGTACGTGGTGCGCCACCGCTGCCCGTTGCTGGCCTCACGCGCGCAGATCGATGCGCTGCTCGACGCCGGCGAGGTGCGCGAGCACGGCGCGCGTTCGCAGTGCTGGCTGGGCGTACCGCTGCTGCGCGATGACGAAGTAGTGGGCGCCATCGTGGTGCAGAGCTACAGCGCGCAGATCTCCTTCAGCGTGCACGACCAGCGCCTGCTGACCTTCGTGGCGCACAACATCGGTACCGGGCTGGCCCGCCAGCGTGACCAGCAGAACCTGCGGCTGGCCCACGCCGAGCTGGAAAAGCGCGTGGAAGAGCGCACCCGCGAACTGGCCGAGGTGAACGACAAACTGCTGGGCCAGATTGCCGAGCGCCTGCGCGCCGAGCAGCGGCTGACCCACCAGGCCATGCACGATGCCCTGACCGGCCTGCCCAACCGCCTGCACCTGCTGGACCGCCTGCAGGATGCACTGGCGCGTGCGCGGCGCGAGGGTGGCCCGGTGTTCGCGGTGCTGTTCCTGGACCTGGACCGCTTCAAGCTGGTGAACGACAGCATCGGCCACGCTGCCGGCGACCGCATGCTGGTGGAAGTGGCCAAGCGCATCGTCTCCATGGCCGGTGACAACGACGTGGTGGCGCGGCTGGGCGGCGATGAATTCGCCGTGCTGCTGGAATGCCCCAGCGGCCTTTCGCAGGCCCTGGAGTTCGGCCAGCGGCTGCTGCTGGCACTACAGGAATCGGTCTGGATTGCCGGGCGCGAGCTGTTTCCTTCCGGCAGCCTGGGCATTGCCCTGTGGAACAGCCACTACCGCACCGGTGAAGAGCTGCTGCGCGACGCCGATGCGGCCATGTACCGCGCCAAGGCGCAGGGCCACGACCGCTGCGCGATCTTCGACGAGGACATGCGCGAGCAGGCCATGCGCAGCCTGGACCTGGAAGCGGACCTGCGGCGGGCGATCAACAACCGTGATTTCGTGCCGTTCTACCAGCCCATCGTGCGCCTGGCCGACGGCGAAGTGGTCGGCCACGAAGCGCTGCTGCGCTGGCAGCACGAGCGGCGGGGCCTGCTGCTGCCCGGCGCATTCCTGGAGCTGGGCGAAGAAAGTGGCCTGATCGAGCAGGTCGACTGGCTGATCTACGAACAGGTGATCGCCGGCCTGGCCGATGGCGGCCGCGGCTATGTGTCGGTGAACGTGTCACCGCGGCATTTCCGCTCGGCCGACTTCAGTGCGCGCCTGTTCGGCCTGCTGGAAGCCTGCGATGCCGATCCGCGGCGCCTGCGCCTGGAGATCACCGAAGTGGCGTTGCTGGACGATGGCCCGCATACGCTGCGCACGCTGAAGGGCCTGCGCGAGCGCGGCATCCAGGTGCAGCTGGACGATTTCGGTACCGGCTTCTCGGCGCTGTCCTACCTGCACCGGTTCCCGATCAGCACGCTGAAGATCGACCAGAGCTTCATTGCCGGCCTGCACGGGCCGGAAGCGCAGAGCACGCGCGCGCTGGTGGAAGGCGTGCTGTCGCTGGCGCGCACGCTGGGCATTGAAACCATCGGCGAAGGCATCGAAACCGAACCGCAGCGGCAGAGCCTGCTGGAGCTGGGCTGTGACTACGGCCAGGGCTACCTGCTGGGGCGCCCGGCGCCGTGGACGCGCGCGGTGGCTTGAGCCGCCGCGCGCGGGTGCATCAACGCAGCGCGGCGCGGCGCTTTTCGTCGATCCACTTCGAGGCCTGGGCCGGCTGGTAGTTCTTCATCCAGACCAGCATTTCCTCGATGTCCGAGCCGTACCACAGGTCCTGGCGCTGTTCCGGGTGCAGGAAGCGCTCTTCGACCATGCGATCGATCATGCCGATCAGCGGCGCGTAGAAACCGTCCACGTCCAGGAAGGCGCAGGGCTTGTTGCCGATGCCCAGCTGGCGCCAGGTCAGCATTTCGAAGATTTCTTCCATGGTGCCGAAGCCGCCGGGCAGGGCGACGAAGCCATCGGACAGATCGAACATGCGCGACTTGCGCTCGTGCATGGAGCCGACGATTTCCAGTTCGGTCAGGCCACGGTGGGCCACTTCCCAGTCGGCCAGCTGGCGCGGAATCACGCCGGTCACTTCGCCGCCGGCGGCCAGCACCGCATTGGCCACGGTGCCCATCAGGCCGACGTTGCCGCCGCCATACACCAGGCGCATGCCGTCACGGGCGATGCGGTCGCCCAGCGCGATGGCGCGTTCGGTATAGGCCGGCTTGCTGCCGGCGTTGGAGCCACAGTAGACGCAGATCGACTTCATGGTGTGTCTGTCTCTTGATGCGGAAACGAAAACGCCCCGCCGGCAACCGGATCAGCGGTTGCGGGCGGGGTGTGTCGGGATTATGAGGCCTTGGGCGGAGTTGTGCCCGACTGCGCGCTGTCCGTCGTGCTTTGTAGAGTTGAGCTTGCTCGACTGCGTTTCGTCCGGATATCGGCAAAAGCCAGTCGAGCAAGCTCGACTCTACCAAGGCGGGCGACAACGGCGCAGTCGAGCATGGCTCGACTCTACATATCAGGCGGCGGCGGCCTGCTGGCGGCGCGGGCCTTCACGCAGGGCGCGGCCGACCATGCCCACCAGCAGGTCCAGCTCATCGCTGTCCATGCCGAAGTGCGGGGTGAAGCGCAGCGAGTTCTCGCCGCCGTGGATCACGTTGATGCCGTGCTGGCGCAGCCATTCCTCGGTGGACTGGGCGCCATAGCACTTGAACTGCGGTGCCAGCTCGCACGAGAACAGCAGGCCGGTGCCCTGCACCTTGGTGATCAGCCCGCCCAGCTCGTTCTTCAGCTGCTCCAGCTTGCGCACCGCTTCGGCGCCGCGTTCGGCGATGTTGGCGCGCACCTGCGGGGTCAGCTGGGCCAGGGTGGCGCAGGCCACGTCCAGCGCCCGCGGGTTGCTGGTCATGGTGTTGCCGTAGATGCCCTTGCGGTACAGCTGGGCGGCATGTTCGGTCACCGCCAGCACCGAGAGCGGGTACTGGGCCGCGTTAAGCGCCTTGGAATAGGTTTCCATGTCCGGCGGATCCAGGCCTTCGAAGCCGGGGTAATCGACCACCGACAGCACACCATGGGCGCGCAGGCCGGCCTGGATCGAATCGAGCAGCAGCAGGCTGCCGTGGGCACGGGTCAGTTCGCGGGCCAGGGCATAGAAGGCCGGCGGCACCGAACGGCCCGGGTCGCCTTCACCCATCACCGGTTCCAGGAACACCGCTTCGATGAACCACTGGTTGCGCGTGGCATCGTCGAAGACCTGGCGCAGGGCGGCCTCGTCGTAAGGCGCCACGGTGATCACCGAATCCTCGCCGCGGTAGCTGGCCAGGTGCTGCAGGTAGGTCTTGCGGCTGGAATCGGAATACAGCGCCGGGCGGTCGGTGCGCCCGTGGAAGCTGCCCTTGACGACCACCCGCTTGATCGCGGCACCGGCGTGGCGCGCACCCGGGTCGGTCTGCAGCTTCGCGTTCACATCGGCGATGCGCGCGGCCAGGCCGACCGCTTCCGAGCCGGAATTCAGGCACATGAAACGGGCATAGGGGCAGCCGCCGCGGCGGTGGCCGACTTCGGCGCGCAGGGCGGTAATGAAGCGCTGCTGCGACAGGCTGGGGGTCATGATGTTGGCCATCACCTGCGGCCGCGCCATCGCTTCCAGCACGGCATCGGGGGTGTGGCCGAAGCCCAGCATGCCGTAGCCGCCAGCGTCGTACAGCACCGCGCCCTTCAGGGTGACCACCCACGGGCCGCGTGCAGCCAGCGCCACGTACGGGGTCACCGCATCATCTGCATAGAAATTCACGAAGCCGTCCTGCATGGCCTCGATCTGGGCCTGCTCGTCCTGCGCCAGCAGCGGCCCCAGTTCGCCCTGCACGCGCGCGAATTCCGCGGCGGCAGCGTCCACTGCGGCAACCAGCTGCGGGTGACGGTCGGCCAGGGCGGTCAGGGTGGCATCGTCCAGGCCGGTGGTCAGGCGGGTGCCGGGCTGGGTGCGCAGGGGGGCAAGACGTTCGATGAAGCTCATTGCAGATCTCCTGAAACGATGGTTCACACGGGCCTGAAAATGCAGAACGCGCGTCATCACGCGCGCTTTGGGGCAGGCTCGTGCAGCGGACTTCCTTCCCGATGCTAGCACTTGTTTTTTTGCGCGATAACCCCGCAGAAACCTGCTGCATAGCAGCATAATGCCCGACGTTCGCCACGATGCGCGCTGCCTGGCCGATGCTGGACGTACAATGCGCGCCATTGTCGACCTGATGCCGCCACCGCCTTGAAGAAGTCCGATTTCCATTACGACCTGCCTGCCGAACTGATTGCCCAGGCGCCGCTGGCCGAGCGTTCGGCCAGCCGCCTGATGGTGGTGCCGCCGGCGCCCGCCGCCTTTACCGATGTGCAGGTGCGCGACCTGCCGTCGCTGCTGCAGCCGGGCGATCTGCTGGTGTTCAACGATACGCGGGTCATCCCGGCCCGCCTGTTCGGGCAGAAGGCCAGCGGCGGGCGGGTGGAGATCCTGATCGAGCGCCTGCTGGGTGGCCAGCAGGTGCGGGCCCAGGTGGGCGCCAGCAAGTCGCCCAAGGCCGGCAGCCGCATTGCCCTGGACGCCGGCGGCGAGGCCGAAGTGCTGGGCCGCGATGGCGAGTTCTACCTGCTGCAGTTCCATGTGCCCGAATCGCTGGAACAGTGGCTGCTGCATGCCGGCCGGCTGCCGCTGCCGCCGTACATCCAGCGCGAGCCGGGGCAGGATGACCGAGAGCGTTACCAGACCGTGTTCGCCCGCGAAGTGGGTGCCGTGGCCGCACCGACCGCCGGCCTGCATTTCGATGAGGCCCTGCTGCGCGCACTCAAGGACAAGGGCGTGGCGTTCGGCCACGTGACCCTGCATGTGGGCGCCGGCACCTTCCAGCCGGTGCGGGTGGATGACCTGAAGGACCACGTGATGCACCGCGAGTGGCTGAACGTGGGCGCCGAACTGGTGCAGCAGGTGCGGCGCACGCGCGAGGCCGGTGGCCGGGTGATCGGCGTGGGCACCACCGTGGTGCGCGCGCTGGAAAGCGCGATGCATGACGGCGAGCTGCTGCCGTTCGCTGGCGAGACCCAGATCTTCATCACCCCGGGTTACCGCATCCGCAGCGTCGATGCGATGGTGACCAACTTCCACCTGCCCGAAAGCACGCTGCTGATGATGATTTCGGCCTTCGCCGGCCGCGAGCGGGTGTTCGAGGCCTACCAGCACGCGATCGAGCAGCGCTACCGGCATCGGCCGCTTTGGGAGACAATAGGCAACTATTTGCCTGAATGACCGCTCCATGTCCCGACTGCAGTTCCAGCTCCAGACCCGTGACGGCCGTGCCCGCCGTGGCCGCCTGACCTTCCCGCGTGGCACGGTGGAAACGCCGGCCTTCATGCCGGTGGGTACCTATGGCTCGGTCAAGGGCATCCTGCCGGACCAGGTGCGCGCGCTGGGCGCGGAAATCATCCTGGGCAACACCTTCCACCTGTACCTGCGCCCGGGCCTGGACATCATTGCCGACCACGGCGGCCTGCACGGCTTCTGCCGCTGGGACGGCCCGATCCTGACCGATTCGGGTGGCTTCCAGGTGTTCTCGCTGGCCCACCGCCGCAAGATCACCGAACAGGGCGTGACCTTCGCCTCGCCCACCGACGGTGCCCGCGTGTTCCTGGGCCCGGAAGAGAGCATGAAGATCCAGAAGGTGCTCGATTCGGACGTGGTGATGATCTTCGACGAGTGCACCCCGTACCCGGCCACCGAAGAGGTGGCGCGCCGTTCGATGGAACTGAGCCTGCGCTGGGCCCAGCGCAGCCGCAACGCCCACGACGAGCTGGGCAACGACGCGGCGCTGTTCGGCATCGTGCAGGGTGGGGTGCATACCGACCTGCGCAGCCGCTCGGCCGACGCCCTGCAGGCCATCGGCTTCGACGGCTACGCCATCGGCGGCCTGGCCGTGGGCGAGCCGGAACACGAACGCAACGCCATGCTGGACCACCTGGACCCGGAGCTGCCCAGCGACCGCCCGCGCTACCTGATGGGCGTGGGCCGGCCGGAAGACCTGGTGGAAGGCGTGGCCCGCGGCGTGGACATGTTCGACTGCGTGATGCCGACCCGCAACGCCCGCAACGGCCACTATTTCACCTCGTTCGGCACCGTACGCATCCGCAATTCGCAGTACGCCCGCGACATGGACCCGATCGAGCCGGGCTGCGGCTGCGTGGCCTGCACCGGCGGCTACACCCGCTCGTACCTGCGCCACCTGGACCGCTGCAACGAGATGCTGGCGCCCATGCTGGGCACCCTGCACAACCTGTTCTACTACGAAAAACTGATGGCCGACATCCGCGCGGCCATCGAGGCGGGAACCTTCCAGGCCTTCCGCGAGTCCTTCTATGCGGCCCGTGGGGCGGTGGCGCCCCCGCTGTAACCCCGTGGTACCCCTGCCGAACGGCCCAAGGACGAACGTCCGGGGCCGTGGCATACTTCAAGGCTGACCCAGATCCGCGGTCGACACCCCCGCCCGCGAACGGACGGGAGCGCCGCCCAACCAAAGGACCAACGATGAACCTGCTTGCCTTCCTGATTCCCGCCGCCCACGCCCAGGCCGCCGGCGGCCAACCGCAGGGCATGGGCCTGACCACGCTGCTGTTCCCGATCATCCTGATCGCCATCATGTACTTCCTGATGATCCGCCCGCAGATGAAGCGGCAGAAGGAGCACAAGGCCATGCTGGAAAAGATCAAGCGTGGCGACGAAGTGCTGACCAACGGCGGCATCGCCGGCGTGGTCACCGACATCGGCGACAACTTCATCACCATCGAAGTGGCTGACAACGTGCGCATCCGCGTGCAGAAGGGCGCTGTCGGCAACGTGCTGCCGGCCGGTACCCTGAACTCGGCCAAGTAAGCCACTCCCTTTCCGATGCACAACCGCGGCGCCGGGGATGGCGCCGCGCGGGACCCAAGCAATGCTCGAATTTCCACGCTGGAAGTACGTCGTCATCCTGATCGTACTGGCGCTCAGCACCCTGTACGCGCTGCCCAACATCTACCAGAAGGACCCGGCCATCCAGATCACCGCCAACCGTGGCGGGCAGATCGACGATGCGCTGCGCGACCGTGTGCTGGCCGACCTGAAGAAGGCCGGCATCAACACGATCGGCGCGGAGAAGGAAGGGGAAAGCCTGATCGTCCGCCTGCCGGACCTGAAGACGCAGTCGGCCGCCAGCGATGCGCTGCGCGACAGCGTGGGCGAGAACTACACCGTGGCCCTGAACCTGGCCTCCACCGTGCCGGACTGGCTGGCCAACCTGGGCGGTCGCCCGATGGTGCTGGGCCTGGACCTGCAGGGCGGCGTGCACTTCGTGCTGCAGGTCGACCAGAAGGCTGCGCTGGAAAAGCGCCTGGATGCCTACACCGAAGACGTGCGCAGCACCCTGCGTGATGCGCGTATCGCCTACCAGTCGGTGGAACGCCGCGCTGACAACACCATCGTGGCCAACCTGAGCCCGTCGGCTGGCGCCGATGCGGCCAGCCGTGCCCGCGTGGCGCTGGGCACCGCGCAGCCGACCCTGGGCTATGACGTTTCTGGCAACCGCATCACCGTGACCGTGCCGGACGCGGAGATCGCGCAGATCGCCAACGGCGCGATCGAGCAGAACATCAACACCCTGCGCAACCGCGTGAACCAGCTGGGCGTGGCCGAGCCGATCATCCAGCGCCAGGGTGCCGACCGCGTGGTCGTGCAGCTGCCCGGCGTGCAGGACACCGCCGAAGCCAAGCGCATGATCGGTGCCACCGCCACCCTGGAATACCGTGCGGTGGTGGAAGGCAACGCGCAGGACGCCATCGCTTCGGGCCGCATTCCGCCGGAAGCCAAGGTCTACCAGCAGCGTGATGGCCGTGGCCCGATCCTGCTGAACAAGCGCGTGATCGTCACCGGCGACCAGATGGTGGCCGCTCAGGCGGTGACCGATTCGACCAGCGGTTCGCCGGCGGTCAGCGTGACGCTGAACAATGTCGGCGGCCAGCGCATGTTCGACTTCACCAGCGCCAACGTGAACAAGCCGATGGCCGTGGTCTACACCGAGCGCGTGCCGACGGTGACCGTGGTCGATGGCCAGGAAGTGCGTGGCTTCAAGGTCAACGAGGAAGTGATCTCGGTGGCCAACATCAACGGCGTGTTCGGCAAGAACTTCCAGACCACCGGTCTGCAGAAGAAGGAAGCCGAAGACCTGGCCAAGCTGCTGAAGTCGGGCTCGCTGGCTGCGCCGATGGACTTCGTGGAAGAGCGCGTGGTCGGCCCCAGCCTGGGCGCCGAGAACGTGAAGAACGGTATCACCGCGGTGGTCTACGCCTTCCTGTTCACCCTGGTGTTCTTCAGCATCTACTACCGCGTGTTCGGTCTGATCACCTCCATCGCGATGCTGTTCAACCTGCTGATCGTGGTGGCGGTGATGTCGCTGTTCGGTGCCACCATGACCCTGCCGGGCTTCGCCGGTCTGGCGCTGTCGGTGGGCCTGTCGGTGGACGCCAACGTGCTGATCAACGAGCGCATCCGTGAGGAACTGCGTGCCGGTGTGCCCGGCAAGACCGCCATCGTGACCGGTTACGACCGCGCCTCGGGCACCATCCTGGACGCCAACCTGACCGGCCTGATCGTGGGCGTAGCCCTCTTCGCCTTCGGCACCGGCCCGCTGAAGGGCTTCGCGCTGACCATGATCATCGGTATTTTCGCCTCCATGTTCACCGCGATCACCGTGTCGCGCGCGCTGGCGACGCTGATCTACGGCGGTCGCAAGAAGCTCCAGAACGTGGCCATCTGACGGGACGACACGCACAATGAAACTGTTTCCGCTGCACATCCTCCCGAACGACACCAAGATCGACTTCATGCGGTGGCGCCATGTCGCCATGGTCGTCACGATCGCCGTGTTCATTGCCTCGATCGCGATCATCGGTGTGAAGGGCTTCAACTACGCACTGGACTTCACCGGCGGCACCCTGATCGAAGCGCGCTTCGACAAAGCGGTGGACGTCGAGGACGTCCGTACCAAGCTGGAGCAGAACGGCTTCGACGGCGCGCAGGTGCAGAGCGTGGGTGGCAACACCGACCTTCTGATCCGCCTGGCCCCGCACGGCGAGCACGCCCCGGGTACCGGTGGCGCGTCGGCTGAAGACAAGGCCGCCGCGGCCGCCGTGGTCAAGGCGGTCTCTTCGGCCGACAACCAGGCCACCGTGCTGCGCAATGAATTTGTCGGTCCGCAGATCGGCAAGGACCTGGCGATGAATGGCCTGTACGCCACCATCTTCATGCTGGCCGGCTTCCTGATCTACATCGCCGTGCGCTTCGAGTGGAAGTTCGCCGTCACCGCCAGCATCGTGGCGCTGTTCGACCTGCTGGTCACCGTGGCCTACGTGTCGCTGCTGGGTCGCGAATTCGACCTGACGGTGCTGGCCGGCCTGCTGTCGGTGATGGGTTTTGCGATCAACGACATCATCGTGGTCTTCGACCGCGTGCGAGAGAACTTCCGCAGCCTGCGCGTGGAGCCGATGGAAGTGCTGAACCGTTCGATCAACCAGACGCTGTCGCGTACGGTGATCACCGCGGTGATGTTCTTCCTGTCGGCGCTGGCGCTGTACCTGTACGGCGGCAGCTCGATGGAAGGCCTGGCCGAGACGCACATGATCGGTGCGGTGATCGTGGTGCTGTCCTCGATCCTGGTGGCCGTGCCGATGCTGACGATCGGTTTCCTGCGCGTAAGCAAGCAGGACCTGCTGCCCAAGGCCAAGGACATCGAAGCCCTGGAGCGTCGCCCGTAATCCTTGCGGCACGCAGCACACAGAGAACCCCGCGCAAGCGGGGTTTTTTGTGGGCAGGGCGCAGCCCTGCACCTGCTTGAAACAACGGCAAATGCCAAATCCAAAGCCAGAGCGGCATTCCGAGGGATGGCGGGGCGGTGTGGGTGGGCAGGACACGCCGCAAGTAGGTCCCTGTAGGCTCGTAGGCGCCATCCATGGCGCCTGCGGTCCTGCCCACCCACACCGCCCCGCCTCTGACAGTTCCCGGCGAACTGCCGGAACCGCACGGGGTCGGATCCCTCCGCTGCGCAGAGGGCTCTGACCCCGATGTCTGAAGGCGGTAAAATGGCGGAATGATCGCCAATACCGCTGCCTACCATTTCGCCGTCATCGACGCCCCCCAGGCCCTGTGCGACCAGCTGCTGGCGCGTGCCGAGGCGGCGGCGCTGCGTGGCACGATCCTGGTGGCGGGCGAGGGGCTGAACCTGTTCCTGGCCGGGGCGCCGCAGGCGGTGCAGGGCTTCTACGCGGAACTGCACGCCGATGCGCGCTTTGCCGACATGCGGGTCAAGACCAGCTTCAGCGAACACCAGCCGTTCGCGCGGCTCAAGGCCAAGGTGAAGGACGAGATCATCAGCTTCCGGCGCGACGATGGCCAGCCGCTGGCGTACCCGCGTGCGCCGGCGGTCGATCCGGCCACGGTGCAGCGCTGGCTGCGCCAGGGCCACGACGATGCCGGCAAGCCGGTGGTGATGCTCGATACGCGCAACCTGCAGGAGGTGGCCCATGGCACCTTCAAGGATGCGCTGGTGCTGCCCATCGAGAAGTTCACCGATCTGCCTGAAGCGCTGGCGCCGCATCGGCAGGCGCTGCAGGACAGCACCGTGGTCAGCTTCTGCACCGGGGGCATCCGCTGCGAAAAGGCGGCGCTGTGGATGGTCAACGATGGCTTGGACAATGTCCTGCAGCTCGATGGCGGCATCCTGGGCTATTTCGAGGAAGTCGGTGGCGAAGGCTATGAGGGTCGCTGCTTCGTGTTCGACGAGCGGGTGGCGCTGGATGCCGAGCTGAAGCCGCTGGTCGACCAGCCGCTGCCCGAGCCGCGCCCCAGCGCGTTCTGAGCTGCCCTTGAGGTCGCGCCGGGACCTGCCCGGCGCGCGCTGAACCGGTCCGGCAGGAATCAGCATTCCGCCACCGTCACTGGCCGTGGCGCCGTGGCGACCCCATGCATGGGGAATCCTGTGACGGAAACCCCCCTGATGATCCCGTTGTCGATCCTCGACCTGGCCCCGGTCTGCGAGGGCAGTGATACCACCGCCGCCTTCGCCAACATGCTGGAACTGGCCCAGCATGCCGATGCGCTGGGCTACCGCCGCTACTGGCTGGCCGAACACCACAACATGCCGGGCATCGCCAGCGCCGCCACCGCGGTGCTGATCGGCCACGTGGCCGGGGGCACGCGGCGCATCCGCGTCGGCGCCGGCGGCATCATGCTGCCCAACCACGCGCCGCTGCAGGTGGCCGAGCAGTTCGGCACGCTGGCGTCGCTGTACCCGGACCGCATCGATCTGGGCCTGGGCCGTGCGCCGGGCACCGACCAGCCCACGGCGCGTGCACTGCGCCGCTATTTCGACAGTGCCGACCAGTTCCCGCAGGACGTGCGCGAAGTGCTGCATTACTTCGAACCGGTGCAGGCCGGGCAGGCGGTGCAGGCAGTGCCCGGCGGCGGTCTGCGGGTGCCGACCTGGATCCTCGGTTCCAGCCTGTTCGGTGCGCGCCTGGCCGCCTCCATGGGGCTGCCGTACGCGTTTGCCTCGCACTTCGCGCCCGATGCGATGGATGAAGCACTGGCCGCCTACCGCCGTGAGTTCCGGCCCTCGGCCACGCTGAAGCAGCCGCATGCCATGCTGGCGCTGAACGTCGTGGCCAGCGACAGCGAAGCCGAATCGCGCCGGCTGTTCACCAGCCAGCAGCAGAGCTTCGTCAATCTGCGCCGGGGCCGCCCGGGCCGCATTCCCGCGCCGATCGACGACATCGACAGCTTCTGGGAGCCGCATGAAAAGCTGGGCGTGGAACGCGCACTGGCCTGCACCGTGCTGGGCGATGCGCAGCAGGTGGGCGAGGGTATCGCCGCCTTCGTCGACCGCCACGCGCCGGACGAACTGCTGCTGACCGCGAACCTGTACGACCACCGCGCGCGCCTGCGTTCGTTCGAACTGGCCATGCAGGCCTGGCACGCCCGCCACGCCGGCTGAACGTTTGCGTCACGGCGCATTGCAGGGCGACGCGCTCTGATGGGGGCTCCTGATTCCGGAGCCCCTTCCATGACCGATACCCGTGCCGAGCACATCGCCCAGTTGTCCGAACTGATCAAGGACGTGGAGGTGGCCATGTTCACCACCACCGGCGTGGACGGTCGGCTGTACAGCCGGCCACTGGGCACCCAGCAGGTCGATTTCGACGGCGACCTGTGGTTCGCCACCGCCGCCGACAGCCCCAAGGTAGCCGAGATCGCCTTGAACCCGCGGGTCAACGTGGCCTATGCCTCGACGTCGAAGAACACCTATGTGTCGGTGTCCGGGCGGGCGCGCATCGTTGATGACCGGGCGCGGATCGAGGCGCTGTGGTCGCCGGCGATGAAGCTGTTCTTCCCCGGTGGCAAGGATGATCCGAACCTGCGCCTGATCCAGGTACGTGCGGAGACCGCCGAATACTGGGAAGGCCCGGGCACGCTGCTGGGCAAGGCGTTGAGCTTCGTGTTGTCGGCAGTGCAGGATGATCCGTCGCAGTTGGGCGATAACGGGTTCATTGATCTGCGGTGAGGCACCCCGCCGGGCCGTTCCATCCACGCATGGCCCGGCGCCACGGGTCCGGGTAGATCCGCCATGCGTGGATGCGGCGCCTCCGGCGCTCAGAACCAGCGCTGGAACAGGTCGGCGGTGTAACCGACCAGCTGGCCGGAACTGAAACCGAAGAAGGCCACCGCCACCACGCCGCCGATCCAGTTGAACAGCATCAGCGCGCCATCGCGTTCCAGCAACGCCAGCGAGAACAGCAGCAGCTGGAACCCGAACAGGTAGTTGGTGAAGGGAATTGGCAGCGACAGCAGCAGTCCCAGCAGGACCAGCAGCAGACCGGTGAAGGCATGCGCCGGCGCTGGCGCCACACACTGCGGCATGCGCGGTTTCAGCATGCGGTCCAGCCGTCGCAGCGGCCGATCGATGCGGTCCAGGAACCGGTGCATGGTGCCGCGGCGAGGCCCGCGGCGGGCGATGAAGCCCGGCAGCCAGGGCTTGCGCATGCAGAACAGCATCTGCAGCCCGATCAGGATGACCAGCGGCCCGCTGACCGCGCCGCCCAGCCCCGGAATGGGGATGAAGGCCGGCAGGATGGCCACGAACAGGAACACGCCGAACGCGCTCTGCTGCAGGTCCTGCAGGATCTGGCCCAGCTTCATGTGCTGGGCCGGATCACCGAATTCGAACATCGCCAGCAGGGTGCGGATGCCCTCGTTGCGATAGCTCGGGCGCTCGTCGCCCGCGCCGTGGCCTGGATCAGGCGGTGAGCTCATCGGCCTGCTCGTCCGACAGGGTGCGCAGCAGCAGCTTGTCCACGCGGGCGCCGTCCAGGTCGACGACTTCAAAGCGCCAGCCAGCCCAATCGAAGTACTCGCCCGCATGCGGGATGCGGCCGAAGTAGTGGATGCACATGCCGGCCAGCGTGTAGTAATCGCCTTCCTCGGCATCGGGCAGCTCGTTGCTGCCGATCAGTTCGCGCAGGTCTTCGATCGGCAACGAGCCATCCACCAGCAGCGAGCCGTCTTCGCGGGTCACCACCAGCGCATCCTCGTCGGCGTTCTCCACCGCCTGCAGGCGGCCGACCACCGCGCCCATCAGGTCGCTGATGGTCACCAGGCCCTGGATCTCACCGTACTCATCCACCACCAGCGCCATCGACTGCTGTTCCTCGCGGAAGATTTCCAGCAGCTTCATCGCATGGGTCGACTCGGACACATACAGCGCCTCGCGCAGGGTCTGGAACAGGGCGTTGTCGCCGCGTGCCATGCGGGTGGCCAGCGATTTCAGTTCCAGTACGCCCACCACGTCCTGGTCGTTGTCGCGGAACACCGGATAGCGCGAGAACTCGTGCTCGGCCATGATTTCCAGGTTGCGCTCCAGGCCGGCCTGGGTGTCCAGCCAGGCAATGCGGTTGCGCGGGGTCATCAGGCTGTCGGCGGTGCGGTCGCCCAGGCGCATCACGCGGTTCATCATGTCGCGCTCGTGAGCGTCGATCACGCCGGCTTCGTGGCTCTCGGCCACCAGCATGCGGATTTCTTCTTCGGTGACCGACGCGGCTTCGTCCTTGCCCAGGCCCAGCAGGCGCAGCACCAGACGGGTCGAATGGGACAGCAGCCAGACTGCCGGGAAGGCGATGCGGGCCAGCCAGCCCATCGGCAGGGCCACCATGCCGGCAATGTCTTCGGAGCGGGTGATGGCCAGGCGCTTGGGTACCAGCTCGCCGAAGATCAGGGTCAGGAAGGTGATCAGCGCGACGGCCAGCGTCTTGCCAATGAGATTGGCCAGCGATTGCGGCTCACCAAACAGGGTGATGGTGTCGGCCAGGGAGGGGAACATGGCCTGAAGGTGGTGGGCGATGCTGCTGCCAATGGCTTCACCACCGTAGACGCCAGTCAGGATGCCGCCCAGAGTGATGCCGATCTGGACGGTGGACAGGAAGTTCTCGGGCTTCTCGGACAGTTCCAGCGCTTTGGCTGCGCGCTTGGAGGTGCTGGCCATCTGCTTCAGGCGGCTCTTGCGCGAGGTCATGACCGACATTTCGGACATGGCGAAAAAGCCGTTGAAGACAATCAGGGCCAGGACAATCAGGATCTCAAACACGGGCGTCGTCCCCGGTTGGTGGCAGGGAGGGCGGGTGCTTGCGGTGGCGGCTGGCGCTCAGGAACGGGGTCCGGCGCGGCGCGGGGGGATAAGGGTCGTCGTCCATAAGGTGCGCCCGGGGGCGCGCTGGCATCTTAGCAAAGGGGCGTGGCGGGATGGCAACTGCCTGTTCAGGTTGGGGGTTTTCCACCCCCGGAAGCGGGCGGGTATACCCGTGATGGTCATCTAGCCGTCATAATTCCCTCTGGTGCCGTCCTTCCCGCGACGGCTGACAGGTTTCTCAATGTTCTCTCTGCAGACCATTTTCGGTTCCGGCAAACAGTTCTACACCCTGCTTGATGAGGCTGCCGTCGCGGCCAACGATGCCGCCAAGGCGCTGCATTCCATGCTGCGCGAGGCCGACCGCCAGCCGGCGCTGGACGCCTTCAAGCTGGCCCGCCTGCGCGAGCGCGCGGCGTCAGACAAGATCAGCCAGGCGCTGGTGGACAGCTTCATGACCCCGATCGAGCGCGAAGACATCGAAGCGCTGGGCTCGGCCTTGTACAAGATTCCCAAGCAGATCGAGAAGTTCGCCGATCGCTATTCGCTGGCCACCACCCACCTGGAACACATCGACTTCGCGCCGCGCGCGGCGATGCTGGAACAGGCCGCTGGCGTGGTCGTGGAAATGGTGGCCGACCTGCGCCACATGAACCTGGACCGGATGACCGCGCTGAACGAGAAGCTGCGTTCGCTGGAAAACGAAGCCGACCGCCTGATGCTGGAGCTGTACCGCGACATCTACTCCGGTCGCCTGGACAACCTGCAGATGTTCCTGCTGAAGGAATTCTTCGAGATCCTGGAAAAGGCCATCGACCGTTGCCGCGAGGCCGGCGTGGTGGCGTACCAGATCGTGTTGAAGAACAGCTGACGGACGCCGCCGCATGTTGACCCTTGTCCTGGTGGTGATCCTGGCCGCGCTCGTCTTCGAGTTCATCAACGGCTTCCACGACACCGCCAATTCCATTGCCACCGTGGTGGCGACCAAGGTGCTCTCGCCCGGCTGGGCGGTGATGCTGGCCGCCTTCATGAACCTCATCGGCGCGCTGACCGGTACCGCGGTGGCGCTGACCATCGCCTCGGGCCTGCTCAACACCAACGTGGTCGATGTCACCCCGCAGGTGATCCTGTGCGCCCTGCTGGGCGGCATCATCTGGAACCTGATCACCTGGTGGAAGGGCCTGCCGTCCTCGTCCTCGCACGCACTGATCGGCGGCCTCTGCGGCGCCGGCCTGGCGGCCGCCCACAACAACTGGGATGCGCTGATCTGGTCCGAGCGCCTGGGCAGCTGGGCGCAGAACAAGGGCCTGCTGTGGAAGGTGTTCGTGCCGATGATCACCTCGCCGATCGCCGGCTTCCTGCTGGGCATCGTGGTGATGGTGCTGCTGTGGGGCCTGATCGCCGGCCTGGCCAAGATCGGCGGTGCCATCGGCCGCCTGGCCCGTCCGCGCATCGTCAACGCGTTCTTCGGCAAGGCGCAGATCGCCTCGGCGGCCTACATGGGCTTCGCCCACGGCCACAACGACGCGCAGAAGACCATGGGCATCATCGCCATGACCCTGATCGGCGCTGAAGCCACCGGCGCGCTGGACAACCTGCCGTCGTGGCTGGCCTTCATGCACCCCGATGCCAGCGCCGGCGACGGCATTGCCATGTGGATCGTGCTGACCTGTGCGGTGGTGATGGCTGCCGGTACCGCCTCGGGCGGCTGGAAGATCATCAAGACCCTGGGCCACAAGATGGTGAAGCTGCACCCGATCCACGGCTTCGCCGCGGAGACCAGCTCGGCCACCATCCTGACCCTGGCCGCCCACTTCGGCATGCCGGTCTCGACCACCCACAGCATCTCCACCGCGATCATGGGCGTGGGCTTTGCCAAGAACCCGCGTTCGCTGAAGTTCGGGGTGATCGAACGCATCGTCTGGGCCTGGATCCTGACCATCCCGGCAGCCGGTGGCTGTGCGTACCTGATCCTGAAGCTGTTCGAGCTGGCCGGCTGGACCTGATGCCGACAGCCCCGGTGTCGGAGCCCTTTCCCTGCGGGAAATGGATCGGACCCCCGAAAACAAAGAAGGCCCGCCGGATTCCGGCGGGCTTTTTTCATGGGAGAAACCATTCTTCCGGACCCATCGTGTCGACCAAGGTCGATACCTGCCAGAGCAGAACCAGGGTCAGAGCCCGTGCCGAGCAACGGTCGGCACCCACCAACAGCGCCATTAACCCGTCAGCGGCGGGGTGGGGTGGGTGTACAGGACCGCAGGCGCCATGGATGGCGCCTACGAGCCCCCATGGTGAAGTGACCCCCGGGAGTTGGACACCTGATCCGACCCCGAGGTTTGCATG
>NZ_JACVUD010000066.1:0-24521 GCF_016624905.1 Stenotrophomonas sp. S49
GCGGCGGGGTGCTCTGTTCGGGCGCGGCGGGCGGCGGCGGGCGGAAGCGGGGCGGGCGGGCATCGGCTGCGCCGACCGCACATGGTAATCATTGCTATTTCACCCCGCCAGCAGGTCCCATTCAGTCCTGCGCGCAGGCGCTTGGGCTTTGTCGTGCGCTGGTTTAAGATCAGTGCCTGACTCTCTGGAACAAGGTGGCCCGCGCCCGTGCGCCGGCCGAGCGTGCGACATGAGCACTACCACCGCCCATCGCTGATCTGCCCCCGAAGGCCCTGTTCCAGGCGCCCTCGTGGCGCTTTTTTATTACCCGGGCGTCCGCCCGGGACTGCATTCCAGCCCGCAGCGCGGGCCCCGCACGAAGCCCTATCGATGATCAACATCACCCTTCCCGACGGCAGCCGCCGCGAATTCGAAAACCCCGTCAGCGTCATGGACGTCGCCCAGTCGATTGGCGCCGGCCTGGCCAAGGCCACCATCGCCGGTTCGGTCGATGGCGTGCTGGTCGATGCCAGCGACGTGATCGCCAAGGACGCCAGCCTGCGCATCATCACCGCCAAGGACGAGGAGGGCGTGGAAATCATCCGCCACTCCTGCGCCCACCTGGTCGGTCACGCCGTCAAGCAGCTGTACCCGGACGTGAAGATGGTGATCGGCCCGGTCATCGCCGAAGGCTTCTACTACGACATCTATTCCGAGCGCCCGTTCACGCCGGAAGACATGGCTGCCATCGAAAAGCGCATGGGTGAACTGATCGCCCAGGATTACGACGTCATCAAGAAGATGACCCCGCGCGCGGAAGTGATCGAGATCTTCAAGGCGCGTGGCGAGGACTACAAGCTGCGCCTGATCGAGGACATGTCCGACGACATCCAGGCCATGGGCATGTACTACCACCAGGAATACGTGGACATGTGCCGCGGTCCGCACGTGCCGAACACGCGCTTCCTGAAGGCCTTCAAGCTGACCCGCATTTCCGGCGCGTACTGGCGCGGCGATGCGCAGAACGAACAGCTGCAGCGCATCTACGGCACCGCCTGGGCCGACAAGAAGCAGCTCGAGGCCTACATCAAGCGCATTGAAGAAGCCGAAATGCGCGACCACCGCCGCATCGGCAAGCAGCAGGATCTGTTCCACCTGCAGGAAGAAGCGCCGGGCCTGGTGTTCTGGCACCCCAAGGGCTGGGCGTTGTGGCAGGTGGTCGAGCAGTACATGCGCAAGGTCTACCGCAGCAGCGGCTACGGCGAAGTGCGCTGCCCGCAGATCCTGGACGTGAGCCTGTGGAAGAAGTCCGGCCACTGGGACAACTACCAGGACAACATGTTCTTCACCGAATCGGAGAAGCGCACCTACGCGGTCAAGCCGATGAACTGCCCGGGCCACGTGCAGGTGTTCAACCAGGGCCTGCACAGCTACCGCGACCTGCCGATCCGCTACGGTGAATTCGGTTCCTGCCACCGCAACGAGCCGTCCGGCGCGCTGCACGGCATCCTGCGCGTGCGTGGTTTCACCCAGGACGACGGCCATGTGTTCTGCACCGAAAGCCAGATCGAATCGGAAGTGACCGCGTTCCACCAGCAGGCGCTGGCGGTGTACCAGCACTTCGGCTTCGACGAGATCCAGATCAAGATCGCGCTGCGCCCGGAATCGCGCCTGGGCGATGACGCCACCTGGGACAAGGCCGAAGGCGCGCTGCGCTCGGCGCTGTCCAGCTGTGGCGTGGAATGGCAGGAGCTGCCGGGCGAGGGTGCCTTCTACGGCCCGAAGATCGAGTACCACCTGAAGGACGCCATCGGCCGCACCTGGCAGCTGGGCACCATGCAGGTCGATTTCATGATGCCCGGCCGCCTGGGCGCCGAGTACGTGGACGAGAACAGCCAGAAGAAGCACCCGGTCATGCTGCACCGGGCCATCGTCGGTTCGATGGAGCGCTTCCTGGGCATCCTGATCGAGCACCATGCCGGCCAGTTCCCGGCCTGGCTGGCGCCGACCCAGGTGGTGGTGGCCAATATCACCGATGCCCAAGCTGAATACGTCACGGGCGTGACCCAAACCCTTGCGGAGCAAGGCTTCCGCGTCAGCTCGGATTTGCGTAACGAGAAGATCGGCTATAAAATCCGCGAGCATACGTTGCAGCGCGTGCCTTACCTGCTGGTCATCGGTGACCGCGAGAAGGAAAATGGGGCTGTGGCGGTGCGTACGCGTTCTGGCGAAGACCTGGGCAGCATGAGTCTGCAGGCCTTCATCGAACGGCTGCAGGCCGAGGGCGCGTAAGCAAAGGTCCGGTCCGGGGGCATAGGCACCCGGGCCGGTTCGATACCCTTGGGAGAACGTAATATCAGCACCCCTGACAACAAACAGAACCGCAGGAATCAGGAAATCCGTGTGCCGCGCGTCCGCGTGATCGGCAGTGACGGAGAAATGATCGGCGTGTTGTCGCGCGACGAAGCGCTGTCCATGGCCGAAGATGAAGGCCTGGACCTGGTCGAAATCCAGCCGCAGGCCGATCCGCCGGTCTGCAAGATCATGGACTTCGGCAAGTTCAAGTTCGAAGCGCAGAAGAAGGCCAGCGAGGCCAAGAAGAAGACCAAGCAGGTCGAGATCAAGGAAGTGAAGTTCCGTCCGGTCACGGACGAGGGCGACTACCAGATCAAGCTGCGCAAGATGCGTGGTTTCCTTGAAGACGGTGACAAGATCAAGGTCAACATCCGTTTCCGTGGCCGTGAAATGAGCCACCAGGAACTGGGTCGTGAAATGGCCAACCGCATCGAGGCCGATCTGGGCGAGGACATCGTCATTGAAAGCCGTCCGCGCCTGGAAGGGCGCCAGATGGTGATGATGATCGCGCCGAAGAAGAAGACCTGAGGCCTGGCGGGCCGCCCTTCGGGGCGCCTGGCTGAACGGTTCAGGGTAAAGGGGCGCCACGGGCGCCCCTTTGCTTTTGCGGCAAGGTACGAAAACGGCTGAAAGGGCTGGTGGCGGGGCGGATTTGCCTGTATCATGCCCGGCTCGACCCACCCAGGACGGGTCGTACGCCGATCATGGCAGGACGGAAAGAGTGGCAATGGCCACCGCCAGATCAGTCAGAAACCAGGGTCACCCCCATCAAGGACATTGCAATGCCCAAGATCAAGACCAACCGGGCAGCGGCCAAGCGTTTCCGCAAGACCGCCTCGGGCAAGTACAAGTGCGGCCACGCCAACCGTAGCCACATCCTCACGAAGAAAGCGACCAAGCGTAAGCGTAACCTGCGTCAGACGAACCACGTCCGTGCAGAAGACGCCGGCCGTCTGGATCGTATGCTCCCTTACCTCTGAGGAACTGAAAAATGGCACGAGTTAAGCGTGGCGTACAGGCGCGTCGCCGCCACAAGAAAATTCTGGACCTGGCCAAGGGCTATTACAACGCCCGTCGCAAGGTCTTCCGCGTTGCCAAGCAGGCCGTCATCAAGGCACAGCAGTACGCCTACATCGGCCGTAAGCAGAAGAAGCGCAACTTCCGTTCGCTGTGGATCACCCGTATCAATGCGGCTGCCCGCATCAACGGCCTGAGCTACAGCCGCTTCATGAACGGCCTGCTGAAGGCCGGCATCACCCTGGACCGCAAGGTCCTGGCTGATATCGCCGTGCACGACGCAGCCGGTTTTGCTGCGCTGGCCGAAAAGGCCAAGGGCGCACTGGCGGCATAAGTCCTTCCCGATGCCGTTTCCGTTCACGGTGAACGGTGTCAGGTAGAGGCAATGCATGGGGAAGGGCGCAAGTCCTTCCCCATTCTTTTTTGGGTTCCGGCAATGCCGCAGGCGCGCGTTGCGGGGACCGGCGGTGGCGACAGGGGTCGGCCCTTCGCGCATCGCGATGGCAGACCGACTGGAGTTCCGGCCCCCCATGAGCGACATCCAATCCCTCACCACCCAGGCGCTGGCCGACGTGGCCGCCGCACAGAGCCCCGACGTGCTGGAACAGCTGCGCGTGGCCCTGCTCGGCAAGAGCGGCAGCATCACCGCGCAGCTGAAGCAGCTGGGCACCCTGCCGGCCGACGAGCGCAAGGCTGCCGGTGAGGCCATCAACCAGGCCCGTGACGCGCTGTCCAGCGCGCTGGGCGAGCGCAAGGCCGTGCTGGAAAACGCCGCACTGGATGCGCGCCTGGCCGCCGAAGCCATCGACATCACCCTGCCGGGCCGCAATGGCGAGCGCGCCGGCCTGCACCCGATCACCCGCACCCTGGAGCGCATCACCGGCATTTTCGGCCGGCTGGGCTACGAGCTTTCCGAAGGGCCGGAAATCGAGGACGACTGGCACAACTTCGAGGCGCTGAACTTCCCGCCGCACCATCCGGCGCGCGCCATGCACGACACCTTCTACTTCGGTGATGGCCGCCTGCTGCGCACGCATACCTCCGGTGTGCAGGTGCGCTACATGGGCCAGCACCAGCCGCCGCTGCGCATGATCGCCGCCGGCAAGGTGTACCGCAGCGACAGCGACCAGACCCATTCGCCGATGTTCCACCAGGTGGAAGGCCTGCTGGTGGACGAGCATTCCACCTTCGCCGACCTGAAGGGCACCCTGGCCGAGTTCGTGCGCGCGTTCTTCGAGCGCGATTTCGAAATGCGCTTCCGCCCCAGCTACTTCCCGTTCGTGGAGCCGGGCGCGGAAGTGGACATCGCCTGGCAGCAGCCCGACGGCAGCACCCGCTGGCTGGAAGTGCTGGGCTGCGGCATGGTGCACCCGAACGTGCTGCGCAACGTCGGCATTGATCCGGAACGCTACACCGGCTTCGCCTTCGGCCTGGGCGTGGAGCGCTTTGCGATGCTCCGCTATGGCGTGAACGACCTGCGCGCGTTCTTCGAAAACGACGTGCGGTTCCTGAAACAGTTCGCGTAAGCGCCGACCCGTAGAGTCGAGCTTGCTCGACTGTTCCTGAATCGACTGCTCCTAAATTCGCAGGCCCAGGCGCATGCGCCGGGCCCACCAGGGTGACACCATGAAATTCTCCGAAAACTGGCTGCGCAGCCACGTCCCGACCTCCGCCTCGCGCGATGAACTGAGCGCGGTGCTGACCGCCATCGGTCTGGAAGTGGAAGAGGTGACCGCGCTCGGCAACGGCCTGCAGCACGTGGTCGTGGCCCGCATCGTCGAGGCCGTGCGCCATCCCGAAGCCGATCGCCTGCAGGTGTGCAAGGTCGATGCAGGGCAGGGCGAGCTGCTGCAGATCGTCTGCGGTGCGCCCAACGCGCGCCCGGGCCTGGTCGCGCCGCTGGCCATGGTCGGCGCGCAGATCGGTGACCTGAAGATCAAGCCGGCCAAGCTGCGCGGCGTGGAATCCAACGGCATGCTGTGCTCGGCCAAGGAACTGGGCCTGGACAACGATGCCTCGGGCCTGCTGGAACTGCCCGATGACGCGCCGGTCGGCCAGACCCTGGTCGAGTACCTGGGCCTGCCCGATGCCAGCATCGAGATCAAGCTGACCCCCAACCGCGCCGACTGCTTCAGCGTGCGCGGCATCGCCTACGACGTGGCCGCCGCCACCCGCAGCGAAGTGCTGGCGTTCGCTGCCGAGGCGATTGCCCCGGTTGGCAGCCGCGAACTTGCCATCACCCTTGCTGCCGGCGCCGAAGCGCCGCGCTACCTGGGCCGCGTGATCGAAGGCGTGAATGCCGCCGCCAAGACCCCGCTGTGGATGGCCGAGCGCCTGCGCCGCAGCGGCGTGCGCCCGGTGTCGCTGCTGGTCGACATCACCCAGTACGTGATGCTGGAACTGGGCCAGCCGATGCACGCCTACGACCTGGGCACCCTGCAGGGCAGCATCGGCGTGCGCCGTTCGCGCGCCAATGAAACCATCAAGCTGCTCGACGGCCGCGATGCGGTGCTGGACGACAGCTTCCTGGTGGTGACCGATGCCGACCGCGCGGTTGGCCTGGCCGGGCTGATGGGCGGCTTCGACACCCGCGTGACCGACGACACCACCGCGGTGTTCCTGGAGGCCGCGCACTTCGCCCCGGCCGCCATCATGGGCCGCGGCCGCAAGCTGGGCCTGCACACCGATGCCGGCCACCGTTTCGAACGTGGCGTGGACCCGGCACTGCCGCGCACCGCCATCGAGTACGCCACCCGTCTGGTGCTGGATCTGGCCGGCGGTATCCCGGCGCCGGTCACCGAGGCGGTCAATCAGGCGGATCTGCCGCAGGCGGCAACGATCACCCTGCGCCGCGCACGCATCACCCGCGTGCTGGGCATCACCATTGAAGACGCCGAAGTCGAGCGCATCCTGCGCGCGTTGGGCATGGGCGTGACCGCGGCCGGCGACGGCTGGCAGGTGACCGCGCCGAGCCGCCGCTTCGACATCGCCATCGAAGAAGACCTGATCGAGGAACTGGCCCGTATCCACGGTTACGAGCAGATTCCGACCACCCTGCCGGGCGGTGCTGCACGCGTGGCGATGCCGACCGAGACCCAGCTGGACGTGCTGAGCGTGCGCCGCCAGCTGATCGCCCGCGATCTGCAGGAAACCCTGAATTTCGCCTTCGTCGACGATGCCCTGCTGACCCAGTGGCAGCTGCGCGACCACCTGGTGCCGCTGGCCAATCCGCTGTCGGCCGAGCTGGCGGTGATGCGCCCGGCGCTGCTGCCGGGCCTGGTCGCCACCCTGGGCCGCAATGCCGCCCGTCAGCTGGCGCGCGTGCGCCTGTTCGAGGTCGGCCGGGTGTTCGCCCAGCAGGACGGCGAAGGCCAGCCGGCACCGCTCGAAATCCCGCGCGTGGCCGCCGCCGTGTGCGGCGATGCGCAGGCCGTGCAGTGGGGCCTGCCGACCCGCAAGGTCGACTTCCATGATCTGAAGGGCGACCTGGAATCGCTGGCGGCCGCCAGCGGCGCGGTACTCGAATTCCGCCCGTCGCAGCGCCCGTTCGGCCATCCGGCCCGTTCTGCCGAGATCCATCGCGACGGCGTGGCGATCGGCTGGATCGGCCAGATCCACCCGCGCCTGGCCAAGGCCATGGACATCGAAGTGGATGTCTATGCGTTCGAGCTGGACCTGGAGCCGCTCAGTGCCCGTGCACTGCCGCGTGCCGGCGAGCTGTCGCGGTTCCCGGCGGTGCGCCGCGACCTGGCGTTCCTGGTGCCTGAACAGGTGGCCTGGAGCGACCTGGCCGCCACCATCCGCCAGGCCGCCGGGCCGCTGCTGCGCGAGCTGAACCTGTTCGACCGTTACGTCGGGCAGGGGGTCGAGCCGGGGTTCAAGAGTCTCGCTATGGGCTTGATTTTGCAGGACAAGTCGCGCACTCTGACGGACCGCGACGTGGAAGCGGTGGTGGCCGAGGCGGTCACTGCCATCGAGCGTGAACATCACGCCCGGATCCGCGGCTGAGCGGGCAGCACTCGGGGGTAGCAGGCAATGGCATTGACCAAGGCGGAGATGGCGGAAAAGCTGTTCGACGAAGTCGGTCTGAACAAGCGGGAAGCCAAGGAATTCGTCGACGCGTTTTTCGATGTGCTGCGTGAAGCATTGGAACAGGGACGTCAGGTGAAGCTGTCGGGCTTCGGTAATTTCGATCTGCGGCGCAAGAGCCAGCGCCCGGGTCGCAACCCCAAGACCGGCGAGGAAATTCCCATTTCCGCCCGTACGGTGGTCACCTTCCGTCCGGGCCAGAAGCTCAAGGAGAGGGTGGAAGCTTATGCTGGATCCGGGCAGTAACCGCGAACTTCCGCCGATCCCGGCCAAGCGCTACTTCACCATTGGTGAAGTAAGCGAGCTGTGCGACGTCAAGCCGCACGTGCTGCGCTACTGGGAAACCGAATTTCCCAGCCTTGAGCCGGCCAAGCGCCGTGGCAACCGCCGCTACTACCAGCGCCACGACGTGCTGATGGTGCGGCAGATCCGCAGCCTGCTGTACGAACAGGGTTACACCATCGGCGGCGCGCGCCTGCGCCTGGACGGTCCGGATGCGCGCGAGGAATCGGCGCTGAGCAACCAGATCATCAAGCAGGTGCGGATGGAACTGGAAGAAGTGCTGCAACTGCTGCGACGCTGAACCTTTTTTCCAAGTAATCCGCTATACTTCACGGCCCGCCACACAGGCGGGAACATTGCAGCATCAGTCGGGGCGTAGCGCAGCCTGGTAGCGCATCTGCCTGGGGGGCAGAGGGTCGTCGGTTCGAATCCGGCCGTCCCGACCATTACTGCAATGAACCGAAAAGCCCGCGCATCACAGCGTGGGCTTTTTTGTTGCGCCGGTGTATGCTGCGCGCCACTCGTATCACCGCGGCTGCTGACCCCGGTCCTTACGAGAACACTGCATGTACCACCACCGAAACCGCGCCTGGCGTCGTGCCACGGCGCGCCTGCATGGCGGCGATCGCGCAACGCGCGTGGCGCTGATCAAGCCTGAAAAGAACTGGAAGCTGATGTACCTGCGCAGCGCAAAGCTGGCGCGTGCACGGCAACTGGGCTTCGTCTATCCCATCCAGAGCGTGCGCCAGCAGCTGGAGCAGCCATGATCAACCTGCTCTTCGTCTGCGGCCGCAACCAGTTGCGCAGCCCCACCGCCGAAGCCATCTGGCGACGGCGGCCGGGCTTCAATGCGCGCTCGGCCGGCACCAGCCCGCATGCACGGCGGCCCATCAGCGTGCAGGATCTGCACTGGGCCAATGTGATCTTCGTGATGGAAGCCAAGCACCAGCATCGCCTGCAGGCGCAGTTCGCGCGTCTGCTGCTGCACACGCCGCTGCACTGCCTGGATATTCCCGACGATTACGCCTGCATGGACCCGGCGTTGATGGCGCTGCTGGAAATGCGCGTGGGCGCGTGCCTGGCCGAGCGGGCAGGCCAACGCGCGTAACCGCCTGCCGTTCAGCGTGCAGACCCATACGCCGGGGTACTTCCCGTATCATCATCGACAGATCCGATCGCATCGGTCTTCCTTCGCGTTCTTCGCCGCGCCAGCGGGCTGGAGCTTCCAGCCCCGGGTTGCGGCGTAGTGGCGTGCAGGCGGTGTGCGGACCACGACGACCACAGGGGGTTGCGTTGATCAGCAGTATCGTCATTCATCGCTCGGCCGGCGAAGGCGCGGCCGACGTGCAGGTCCTGGACACCACGTTCAAGGGCAAACGCGTGTTCGTGTCCTGGGGCCTGCGCGGCGTCGAGCTGCGCCGCGAGGCAGAGCCGGCCGACACCGTTGCCGCGCGCCGGGCACTGCAGCACCTTTCACGGCAGGTGGAAGGCCCGCGCAGCGGCGAAGTGTTCATTGCCAGCCAGTCCGGCGTGGCCATCAGCGTGTATCGCCTGTTGACCGAAGCGCGCAGCGGCGATGCGCTGTTCTTCCTCTGCGATTCGCCCGCCGTGGTGGAGTGGCTGGAAACGGCGCTGGAAATCCAGGCGCCGTAGCGTCGAGCTCGCTCGACCGCGCCTTCTGTAGCGTCGAGCCATGCTCGATGCCTCGGCCAACCGCAGTCGAGCATGGCTCGACTCTACAAAGCGGCGTCCACCGCGGCACGGGCGTGCAGGGTGGTGGTATCGAACAGCGGTACCGGGCTGTCCTGTTCCCGTACCAGCAACATGATCTCGGTGCATCCCAGGATGATGGCTTCGGCGCCGCGCGCCACCAGGCGTGCGATCACCTCCACATAGCGCTGCCGCGAGGCTTCACTCACCACGCCGGCAATCAGCTCGCGGTAGATGATGTCGTGCACGTCGCGGCGGTCGTCGGCGTCCGGCACCAGCACCTGCAACCCGAAGCGCTCGCTCAGCCGCTTGCGGTAGAAGTCTTCTTCCATGGTGAAGGCGGTGCCGAGCAGGCCGACCGTGCGCAGGTCGGCGCGGCGGATGGCTTTGGCGGTCGGATCGGCGATATGCAGCAGCGGCAGCGGGCAGGCCGCTTCCAGTTGTGGGGCCAGCTTGTGCATGGTGTTGGTGCAGACCACCAGCAGGTCGGCGCCACCTGCCTGCAGCCGGCGGGCGGCATCGATCATCTCCACGCCCAGCGCGTCCCAGTCGCCGTCGTGCTGCAGCTGTTTGATGCGGGCAAAATCCACCGACCAGAGCAGCAGCTGCGCCGAGTGCGCGCCGCCCAGCCGCTGGCGGACATCCTCGTTGATGAGGCGGTAGTACTGCGCCGAGCTTTCCCAGCTCATGCCGCCAATCAGGCCCAAGGTCTTCATGCGTGTCTCCGTGCTGGAAGCCGCATTGCAGCACAGACGGGCCCTCGCATGTCGGCTGCCTTCTGTAACCGTCGATCAGGCTCCGGGCTGTACGTACTGCCGCGCGTCGCCAACCCTTAAGCTGGTGGGCTTCCCGCGTCGAGAACAGCAATGGCCCTGCAAACCTGGTGGTGGTTCCTGGCCACCGTGTTCGTGCTGTGTGGCACCCCCGGACCGAACATGCTGCATATCCTCGGCCGCAGTGTCGGGCTGGGCTTCCGCCGCAGCGTGCCGGCCATGGCCGGTTGCCTGCTGGCGATGCTGCTGGTGCTGGCCGCGTCGGCAGCGGGCCTGAGTGCGGTGCTGCGCTCATCGCCGCTGGTGTTCGACGTGCTGCGTTACCTGGGCGTGGCCTACCTGGCCTGGCTGGGCATCAAGGCCTGGCGTGACAGCCTGCAGGTGAATGCCGAAAGCACTGGCGACGCACCGCTGCCGGCGCTGGTGCAGGGCCACGCCGCGGTATTCCGCGGCGGCCTGCTGGTGGGCCTGAGCAATCCCAAGCTGCTGCTGTTCGCCGCAGCGTTCCTGCCGCAGTTCATCGATCCGGCACGTGCGCAGGGCATGCAGTACGCGGTGCTGGTGGTCACCTTCGCCGGCTGCGAACTGTTCTGGTATGTGATGTACGCCGCCGGTGGCCATGGCCTGCGCCGCTGGCTGGCCAAGCCGTTCGCGCAGCGCTGGTTCGAGCGCCTGGTGGGCACGGTGTTCCTGGCGTTCGCCGTGGCCCTGCTGCGTTTCCGGCCGCGCTGAGAGAACGCGATTTCACGCTGCAGGTGCGGCCTGTTCACGTACCTGGCATCGGCGTTTGCCTAGCCTGATCACACCAATGAACGCCCCGCAGGGGAAAGGTTTGACATGATCAAGTGGGCCATCATTTTCGCCATCATCGGCCTGATTGCCGGCGTGCTGGGCTTCGGCGGCATCGCCGGCGCCGCCGTGGGGATCGCCAAGTTCCTGTTCTGGGCCGGCATCATCATCGCCGTCATCCTGTTCGTGCTGGGCATGAAGGTGGCCAAGAAGGTCGCCTAGGTTGCCGCGGGCACGGTCTGCGACGGCGAGCGGCACAGCTTCAGTGCTTCCTGCGCCATGGCCAGGGCATTGCGTCGCTCCTCCTCGCCGAGCGGTTGCCCGTAAGCCGTGGCCCAGTAGCCATCGGCCACGCAGCGTGCGGCGTACAGACGTGCGTCGCACGCCTCGGCGGGGAACTCGGCCAGCAGGCGCCGCATCCATCCACGCCAGTGCGCCAGCAGGGCCGGTTCAAGCAGATGGGCCAGGCTCAGGCCGATATCGTTGGCCTGTTCCTGCTGCAGCAGGTGGTCGAAGCAGGCGCGCACGTAGGCACGGCTGAAGCGGCCGTAGGCGATCTCATCCTGCTCGAGCAGGAATCGCACGTGCACTTCGAAATCGTCGGTGAGTGCGGCCAGGGCAGCGTCGATCAAGGCCTGCTTGTTGGCGAAGTGGTGGAACAGCGCGCCCTTGCTGACACCCGCGGCATCGGCCACGTCCTGCACGGTCAGCGCAGCCAAGCCGTGCTGGGCGATCAGGCGGGCGGTGCACAGCAGCAGCGCCTGGCGCACGCTGTCCGGCGCGTTGCGGCGGATACGGGGAGAAGGGGCGGACATACGGAAGAAACCGACTGGACGGTATGCATGATACCGCGCGGCATTGCCGCGCCGCGGTGCGAGTCAGTCGAAGTAGACCGCCAGACCGGTGCCGACCTGCAGGTCCGGGCTGTCGGCATCCAGGCCGGCGTCGAAGGAGGCGTCCAGCTGCACGCGCGTTCGCAGCATCCAGGTGATCCCCGCACCGGCCACGCGCTGGTCAGGCGCGCCGCGGCTGTGGGTCATGCCGGCTTCGACGAACAGGCTCAGGCGCTCGCTGGCCGCCAGCGACAGGCTGGGTGACCACGTCGTGCTGCGCTCGCCGTCGCCGCGCTGGTGGCTTGCATACAGTGCGGCGCTCCAGCGCTCGCCCAGCGCCTGTTCCACGCTGAGCGCAAGCGCGTACTGGCGCCCTTCGCTGAAATCGGCATCACCACGTGCGACCACGGCACTGGCCAACAACGCCCACGCGGTGCGCTCGGTGCTGCCTGGGCCGGCCCACTTCAGCGCAAGCTGGGTATCGCCGCTGCCTTGCTGGCGCTGGGGCGGCAGGTCTGCGCTGCGTACACTCTGGCGCTGCCATGGGGTGGTCGACACCTGCAGTTCCAGTTGCTCTGAAAGCCCGGTGCGCAACAGCACGTCGCCCGCCAGCGAGCGGGTGCGCACGCCGCCGCGGTCACGGTCGCGTTGCCAGGTGGGCAGGCCGACTTCCAGTGCCAGCGCGCCGCGCGGCACCGTATCGGTGCCGAAGCCGAGGCCGGGACGATCAAAGGCCGGCAGTTCGTCGGCCAGGGCCGGCGTGGCCAGCAGCCACAGGCACGGAATCAGGAGGCGGCGCATGGGCAGGGCGATCCGGCAGGAAGTCGCCTGCAGCATGCGCGGCGCGCCCGTGCGCAGCGCGTGAGGTCGTGGCGATCAGTCGCCGATGCGGGCGAAGCGCGGCTGCGGGCCGTCGGCGCCGGGCACCTGCTCGACGAACATCGGGTAGGGCCGCACCCACAGCCCGCCTTCGCCGTACAGCGCGCGGTACAGCACCAACGGTTCCAGGGTTTCGCTGCTGCGCACGATATCCACGACCTGGTACAGGCCGCCCTTGAAGTGGCGGTAGCGGCCCGGGGCCAAGGCGGGCAGGGGGGACAACGCGGTCATCGGGAATCTCGTGGGGGTCTGCTGTCAGGGGCGGGCCGGGCGCGGCGGCGCGGCACACCAGGCACCAATGGCCTCGGCCGTATTGGCCAGACCCTGTGCCTGGGCCAGTTCCCAGGGCCGTTCGCAGCGCTGGCTGCGCGCGCACCACTGGTAGCCGGCCGAGCCGATGCAACCGTGTTCGTCGCGATCGCCACCTACCTGCGCGGGCGCCGGCGGCGACGCGGCGCCTTCGGCCGGGGTGGTCGATGGCGGCGCACAGGCCACCAGCAGCGCGCACAGCGCTGGGATCAGCAAGGCGAGACGCATGGAGATGGCCCTAGGCTTGAAAGCGTCATTTTCAGGCGCTTTCAAGCCAATCGGCAAGCGCTTACGTCAACGAAGCGCGCAGCAGTTCTTCAATCAGCACGACATAGCAGGCAACGAAATAGAACTTCAGCAGCGTGGAACGCTGGGTGGAAAGCAAGGTGCGCATGTGGAAGGGGCCCCCGTTGGTGACGATAGTGTGAAGCGACTGAGACTTCGTGACAAGGGTCACGAATTTTCTTCACTAAACGTCCTCAGGGATGTGACGAGGCCGCCATCCCGCGCTTTGCGTACGGATTTTTCGGACAAATCTGATAGGCGTCCCCGGAACCGCTGGCTACCGTATCCCCCATAGCACCGGTCGGGGTTCCCCGACCTGGATTTTCCAATTGCAGGAGCTCGAGATGGTCATCACCGTCCAATGCCACGCCCAGCGCTGGTCGTTCATCGATCCCCGCTCGCAGGAAGTGCAGGCCTTCGACAGCGGCGCAGTCGCCTTCGACACGGCCGCCGCCCACGCCAGCGAGCACCATCACCGGACCGGGCAGAGCAGCACGGTGCGGGTGGCCGCGCTGGGCAGCGCGGTGGACGCTCTGCGCTTCGGACACTGAGCGCGGCGGCGGGCGGTCAGGTCGCGTTCGGTTGTTTGAACACATCAGGAACCGCTGCCGCTTCCCCCTCTGTGCGCGCCGGGCCGAATCCCCGATGCTTGGCTCCATCGTATTCAGGTGGAGAAAGATGGATGGGCAAGGAACTGCGTGGTTGGACGCTGGGTGCTCTGCTGCCCCTGCTGGCGCTGGCCGGCACGGCGCAGGCCCAGCGCTATGGATATGACGAGCGTTATGACGATCGCGGCAGCAGTGGCATCGTGCGCTGCGAGTCGGTGAAGGGCCGCAGCAACGAATGCCGTCTGGACGGGCGGGCGCGCTTGATCCGCCAGCTGTCCGGCTCGCCCTGCGTGGAAGGTGATACCTGGGGCCAGTCGCGGTCGGGCGTGTGGGTGACCCGCGGCTGCCGTGCCGAGTTCGTCGGTGAATCCCGGGGAGGCTGGGGCGGTGGCCACGGCTGGGGCGGTGGTAACAGTGGCGGCCAGGTGATTGCCTGCCATTCCAACGATCATCGCCAGCAGTACTGCGATGCGCGGGTGCGCCGCGGCGTGCGCCTGGTGCGGCAGGAATCCCGCAGCGCCTGCATTGAAGGCCGCAGCTGGGGCTGGGACCGTCGCGGGGTCTGGGTGAGCGATGGCTGCCGGGCGCAGTTCCAGGTGAACTGACGCGCGCGCCGGATCGCGTGCGAATCAGAAAAATCTGATAGCGATCACAGTTTTTTCATCGTATTGTCGGCAACCGGAGCGTCATGGACGCCCCGGCCCGCGCCGCTGCCCGGCCCAGGAAGGGCCCGCCTCCGTCGCGGTTTCATACGCTGTTCCAAGGAGTGAGCAACGCATGTTGATCCGACTGCAATGCGAGCAGCGCCAGTGGCGCGTGCTGCACCCGGACAGGCCCGAACCGATCGGGTTCCGCGATGGCGTACGCGCCTTTGATTTCGCCGAAACCCTGGCCCGCCTGCATTTCACCGACACCGGCCAGCGCGCCGCCGTGCGTGTTGAAGCCAGCGGCGCATTTGTCGAGGCGATCAGCTACGGCTGAGGGCGGCCATCCACGCATGGCGTGGATCTACCGGGACGCAGTAGAGCCACGCCATGCGTGGCTGCACTTGCATTTCTCAGCTGGCCGCGCTCAATGGCGCCGCGCCATTGGCCAGCTGCGGCCAGCGCTTGAGCACCGCCGCACGGATGCCGGCCGCGTCGATCCCGGCCTCGGCCAGCAGGTCTTCGCGGCTGGCATGGTGCTGGAAGGCATCGGGCAGGCCCAGGTGCAGGATCGGGCGCAGCACGTTTTCTGCATTCAGCAGCTCGCCCACCGCCGAGCCGGCGCCGCCGGCCACCACGTTGTCCTCAATTGTCACCAGGCCCTCGTGCTGGGCGGCCATGGCCAGCACAAGCTCGCGGTCCAGCGGCTTGATGAAGCGCATGTTGACCACGCTCAGGCCCAGTTCGCGGCCCACCTGCTCGGCGGCCGGAACCGTGCTGCCGAAGGCGAGCAGGGCGATACGGCTGCCCTGCACGCGCAGCTCGCCCTTGCCGATCGGCAAGGTGGACAGGTCGGTGCCGGCAGCAACGCCGGTGCCGCTGCCGCGCGGGTAACGCACCGCGGCCGGGCCCGGGTGCTGCAGGCCGGTGCTGAGCATCTGCCGGCACTCGGCCTCGTCAGACGGGGCCATCACCACCATGTTCGGCACGCAGCGCAGGAAGCTCAGGTCCAGGTTGCCGGCATGGGTGGCACCGTCCGGGCCGACCACGCCGGCGCGGTCGATGGCGAACAGCACGTCCAGGTCCTGGATGGCCACGTCGTGCACCAGCTGGTCGTAGGCGCGCTGCAGGAACGTGGAATAGATCGCCACGACCGGCTTGCCGCCCTGGGTGGCCATGCCGGCGGCCAGGGTGACCGCGTGCTGCTCGGCGATGGCCACGTCGAAGTAGCGCTGCGGGTATTGCTTGCTGAAGCGCACCAGGCCCGAGCCCTCGCGCATGGCCGGGGTGATGCCGTACAGGCGCGGCTCGGCGGCGGCGGCATCGCACAGCCAGTCGCTGAACACATCGGTGTAGGTCGGTTTCTTGGCGCCGGCCTTGGCCACCAGGCCCTTGTCCGGATCGAACGGCCCCACGGCGTGATAGCCGATCTGGTCGCCTTCGGCGGGCTCGTAGCCCTTGCCCTTGGTGGTCATCACGTGCAGCAGCTTCGGCCCCTTGGAGGCGCGCAGCGTCTTCAGCGTGGACAGCAGGGCCGGCATGTCGTGGCCGTCGATCGGGCCGGTGTAGTGGAAGCCCATTTCCTCGAACATCGTGGAGGGCACGAACATTCCCTTCCAGTGTTCTTCCCAGCGCTTGACGAAGCGGGCGGGATTGTTCTTCTTGTCGCCCAGGATCTTCTTGCCGCCTTCGCGCAGCGCGTTCAGCGTGCGGCTGCCGGTGGCGCGGCCGAGCATCTTGGTGAGCCCGCCGACAGCCTCGGAAATCGACATGTTGTTGTCGTTGAGGATCACCAGCAGGTTCGGTTCAGGGTCCATGCCACCGGCGTGCATCAGCGCTTCGAAGGCCATGCCGGCGGTCATGGCGCCATCGCCGATCACCGCCACCACCTGGCGTTCATCGCCGGCGGCCTGGCGCGCGATGGCCATGCCCAGCGCCGCGGAAATGGAGGTGGACGAATGGCCGACCCCGAAGGTGTCGTACTCGCTTTCCTCGCGCTTGGGGAACGGCGCGACGCCGTCCTTCTGCTTGACGGTGTGGATCTCGTCGCGGCGGCCGGTGAGGATCTTGTGCGGGTAGGTCTGGTGGCCCACGTCCCAGACCAGCTGGTCGTGCGGGGTCTTGTACAGGTAATGCAGCGCTACGGTGAGTTCGATCACGCCCAGGCCGGCGGCGAAATGGCCACCGCTCTTGCCCACCGATTCGATCAGGTAGGCGCGCAGTTCATCGGCGACCGCGCGCATCTCGGATTCGTCGAACGTGCGCAGGTCATCCGGGGTGCGGATGCGCGCGAGGCGGGGATAGCGGGCAGAGTCGATCATCGTGTTCGCACTTGTTCTGAACGGCCATTTTCGCCCTCAATCGGGGGTGGGGCAAGCAAACGCCGCTATCCGTGACAGGACAGTGACGGCTGCTGGTGGCGGTGTTCAGGTGCTGAGCTTGGAACGCTTGGGCAACTGTGCCTTCAGGAAGGCCATCTGGTCGGCCAGGATGTTGCGGTTGGACAGGATCAGGTGCTCGATCCAGCTGGGCCGGTACGGTACTGCCAGCAAGGGCATGCCGGCCTGCTGCGGGGTGCGGTCGCTCTTGCGCGAATTGCAGTGGAAGCAGGCGGTGACTACGTTTTCCCAGCAGTCCAGGCCGCCCTTGGACAGCGGAATGACGTGGTCGCGGGTGAGCGTGGGGCGGTTGAACTGCTGGCCGCAGTACAGACACAGGTGTGCATCGCGGGCGAACAGGGCTGGGTTGGTCAGGTTCGGGGTGGGGTCGATGGCGCGCGAACGGGCGTGGCCACGTGCGGCGATGATCGGGTGCAGGTCCATGCCGCTCTGCGTGCCGCTGAGCCGGTTGGTGCCACCGTGGATGTGCAGGCAGGGATCGCCCAGGGTCCAGGCTACAGCGTCGCGGGCGTAGAGACAGGCTGCGTCCTGCCAGGTGATCCAGTCCAGTACACGGCCGTGGGCGTCCAGGGACAGCAGCCGGACCGTTCCGGGGCGGTGCAGGGTGCCTGCGTTGGGCGATGCTTCGGCGCCCGGAGCAGAAAACGAGGCTCCGGTATCGATCAGACCCAAGCGTGTAGTGTCTGTCTCCATCGGGAAAACAGCTTATACCTGAATGTTGACAATTTGTGTATCGCCCGTTGGGCGTTACACAAATTGCCAACATCCAGGTCCGCGCATTCCTCCTATTCCCCGCGCCTGTCGGCGCGCCCCCTTTAACAAAAGGGGGCTTCTCTCCAGACAGAGGGTCGGGGGCTGCCGGGTGGGGGTCGGATCCCTTTCCGCAGGAAAGGGCTCTGACCCCGTTTCAACCGCCGCGCGGCGCGGTCGGGGTCGGATCCTTTTCCCGCAGGGAAAAGGGCTCTGACCCCAAGGGCTCAGGCGCCGAAGCGTTCGTCGTCCATGGCCATCAGCGGGGCGGCGCCGGCCTGGATGGCGGCGGCGTGGCTGAGGGTGCGCGGCAGCACGCGGGCGAAGTAGAAGCGCGCGGTTTCGCGCTTGCCCTGGGCGAAGGCGGCGCCGTGTGCGCTGGCATCGGCGGCGGCCACGCTGCGTGCCCACCAGTAGGCCAGCACCACGTAGCCGGAATAGAACAGGTAGTCGTAGCTGGCCGCGCCCAGTTCGTCCGGGTTGCCGGCCGCGCGCTGCAGTACGTCCATCGTCAGCTTGCCCCATTCGGCGGCCTTGGCGCGCAGCGGGCCGATGAACTCGGCCAGGGCCTCGTTGCCTTCGTGTTCCTTGGCGAAGGCTTCGATCTCGGCCAGCATCAGCTTCAGGCCGGCGCCCTGGCTGGAGGCGGTCTTGCGGCCGATCAGGTCCAGCGCCTGGATGCCGGTGGTGCCTTCATACAGCGTGGTGATGCGGGCGTCGCGCGCCAACTGCTCCATGCCGTGTTCGCGGATGTAGCCGTGGCCACCGAAGCACTGCAGCGCGTTGTAGGTGTTCTCGATGCCCCATTCGGTCTGGCAGGCCTTCGAGATCGGGGTGAGGAAGCTGACCAGGGTGTCGGCGCGCTCGCGCTCGGCCGCATCGTCGGCGCTGTGTGCCACGTCGATCAGTGTGGCTGCATGCAGGGCCAGCAGGCGGCTGCCTTCCACCAGCGACTTGATGGTCAGCAGCATGCGGCGCACGTCCGGGTGTACCAGGATCGGATCGGCGGCCTTCTCCGGGAATTTCGGCCCGCTCAGGGCGCGCGACTGCAGGCGCTCGCGGCTGTACTTCAGCGCGTTCTGGTAGGCGCGCTCGGACAGGCCGATGCCCTGCAGGCCAACGCCCAGGCGCGCAGTGTTCATCATGGTGAACATGGCCTGCAGACCCTTGTGCGGTTGGCCGACCAGGTAGCCCTGTGCACCATCGAAGTTCATCACGCAGGTGACCGAACCCTTGATGCCCATCTTGTGCTCGATCGAGCCGCAGCGCAGTGCGTTGCGCTCGCCGACATTGCCGTCGCGGTCGACCTTGAACTTGGGGGTGACGAACAGCGAGATGCCCTTGGCGCCGGCCGGTGCGTCGGGCAGCTTGGCCAGCACCAGGTGCACGATGTTCTCGGTCAGATCATGTTCGCCGGCGGTGATGAAGATCTTGGTGCCGGTGATCGCATAGCTGCCGTCGGCGTTCGGCTCGGCCTTGGTCTTCAGCAGGCCCAGGTCGGTGCCGCAGTGCGGTTCGGTCAGGCACATGGTGCCGGTCCAGCGGCCTTCGATCAGCGGCTTCAGGAAGGCGTCGTGCTGCCACGCTTCGCCGTGCTGCTTCAGCGCTTCGATGGCGCCATGCGAGAGCAGCGGGAAGTTGCCCCAGGCCAGGTTGGCGGCGTTGATCATTTCATTCAGCGGCACGCCCAGGGTGTGCGGCAGGCCCTGGCCGCCCAGTTCCGGCGATGCGGTCAGGCCGGTCCAGCCGCCGTCCACAAACTGGTCGTAAGCCTGCTTGAAGCCGGGCGGGGTGGTTACTTCGCCGCTGGCCTGGTCGAGCACGCAGCCGATTTCATCGCCCACGCTGTTCAGCGGCGCCAGCACGCTGGCACTGAAACGGCCGGCTTCTTCCAGCACGGCATCGACCACGTCGGCGGTGGCGTCGGTGAAGCCGACGCGGGCGAACAGCGGTTCCACCTTGAGCACGTCGTGCAGGGCGAAACGGAGGTCGGAAAGCGGTGCGGTATAGCTGCTCATCGGGTACGTCTCGATCAGGGAACGGGGAGCGGCGACGGGCGCCGCGGCAGGGAAGGACTCAGCGCAGCACGCCGGGCAGGCCGGGGGCCTGGTTCAGGGTGCTGCGGCCGGAAATATCGAAGCTGCGCTGCTTCTTGTCTTCGGGCGTGGCCGCGACCGTGCCCTTCAGGCCGTAGGCCAGGGTGCGGTTGCCGGCCAGCGCGTCGGCCACCACCAGGCGCGCGGCGGCGCTGGGGGTGAATTCAAGGGTGACCACGTCGGCCGACACCCCGCCGATGGAAATGGCCGGGCGGGCCTGCAGGGTGCCCGCCTCGGTGTCGCCGACGGTCAGGGCCAGGGCCACGTCATCGAAGGTCATGGGCATGGAGCTGAAGTTCTGCAGGCGCAGGGCCACGGTCCAGCCGCCGTCGGCGCGCACGGTCAGCTGCTGCAGGCTGGCCGCCGGTTCCGAAACACGCTTGACGATGCCATCGCTGCAAGCAGCCAGGGCCAGGGTACACAGGATGATCAAGGTGATACGGAAGCGGTGGAGCATGGGCGCAGGTCCTCTGGGGGCAGTGCGTGAACTAAGCATACTACGGCGTATGGTCGAATGGATCGCCGCTGGCGACCGTCGCAAGGGTAGCGTGTGAAGATGGCGCGCTGCGGTCACCGCCACGCTCAGGGCGATGCGGTCTCAACCAGGGGCGCCATCGTCCGCAGCGGCGCCAGGTCGTAGCCCATCTGCCCGGCCCGCGCCTTCAACCGCTCGAACAGGGCGCGGTCCATGCGCGGTTCGCGCGACAGGATCCACAGGTACTTGCGGTCCGGTTCACCGACCACGGCCCACTGATACTCCGGGTCCAGGGCGATCACCCAGTAATCGGCCCAGACCAGCGGCACCCAGCTCAACCAGTCCGGGGCGAAACGCACTTCCAGTTGCCCGGGCTGGCCGGCCACCGGGCGTGCAATGCCATCGGCCTGCAGGTAGTCGCCTTCGCCGGTGCGGCAGCGGTTGCGCACGCTGATGCGCCCGTCCTGGCGCAGGCCGTAGGTGGCGGTGATGTCGGCCACGCACTTCTTCTGGAACGACACCGGCAGGTGGGCGATTTCGTGCCACTGGCCGGCATAGCGATCGATATCCAGCGCATCGACCGCGCGCACCGGTTCGGCCGCAAGGGCAGGGGGCGTGGTGAGCAGCAGCAGGCAGGCAAGCAGGGCAGGGCGCAGGTGCATCGGCGGGCTCCGGCAGGGAACCCCGAGCGTAGGCGGCGCGATGCACAGCGGTGTAAATGTTTCGTCAACCGCGCGCGGGCGAAAAAAAAAGACCTGCACTTCTGCAGGTCTTCATACATGGTGGCCGAGGACGGAATCGAACCGCCGACACGGGGATTTTCAATCCCCTGCTCTACCAACTGAGCTACTCGGCCCTGTATCTGGAAAAAAAAGACCTGCATTTCTGCAGGCCTTCGAAAGTGGTGGCCGAGGACGGAATCGAACCGCCGACACGGGGATTTTCAATCCCCTGCTCTACCAACTGAGCTACTCGGCCACTTTTTTCGTTGCAGCGAGGTCGCTGCCGAGGACGCGCATGTTACGGAGGTAGACCGCATTCGGCAAGCGTTTTGGCAAAAAACCTTCACATTGCCGTCTGCGCGCGCGCAAGTGCTTGATCCTGCGTGCGCGGCGGAATGCAGGCCGCCGGTGGGCGGGGGATGCCGGCGTCGGCCTGCTGCAGGGGGGCAACTTCGGCACGCTGGTGGTGAAAATTGATTGAGCCTGCCAAGGCGATGCGGCCGGGCAGGGCGGTGCACTAGCGGTAGGACAAGCCACTGCTGGCCATGAAGCCCTTCGGGTCGAACACGGCCCAGGCCTCGCCCCAGTCGAAACGGGCGCGGCCGGCGTTGAGCGGGCGTCCCAGCGCGTTGGCCAAGGCGCGGCGCATGAACGCGACTTCGGCATCGATGGCGGCCTGGGTGGGCCAGCCGTCTTCCATCGGCGCGCCGGGCAGCTGCACGCCGATGGACAGCATCGACAGCGCCTGCCCGTGGAAGCACAGGGCGACTGCCGCCGGCACGCCATGCAGCTGAAGCGCGTGCAGGTGCAGCCACTGGTAGCCGTTGCCGAGGTCGCGGCTGTCCTGCAGCAGCGCGGCAAAACCCGCGCAGGCCTGTGCCAGCGTAAGCGTCGGACCGATCCTCAGCGGCAGCTCACCCAGGCCGATGCTGCCGTCGGCGGCGTTGAAATCAAGCGCCCGCGGTGCACTGCAAGGCGCTCTCACGGTGCGAAACGCACCTGTCGTGGATCGCTGACGTTGATCTGCGTCTGGTAGTAGTACTTGCCGCTGGGTTGGCCGCTGGCATTGATGAAGTCGATGCGCACCCGGCGCGCGGTGCCGGCCACCAGCAGGCGGCGGTTCTGCAAGTAGTCCAGCTTCAGGCCCAGCGCTTCTTCCAGCGCGGGGCGCAGCGCGGCATCCATGCTGAGGGTGATGTTCAGCGGGTGCCGGTAGTCGCGTTCGCTGTTGAGGTAGATGCGGCCATCGTCGCTGCCGACGGCCTGCACGCTCATGGCGAAGGTGCCGGAAATACCGCGCGCTGGATCGTCCTGCGCGGCACGAACGGCTTCGTAGTTGCCGATGTAGCCGGGCACCGGCGGCGGCGCGGCAGCCAGGCGATGGGCGCAGCCGGTCGTCAGCAGCAGCGGGACCAGCAGTGAGGCCAACAGGGCGCGGCGATTCATGGCGCTTCCTTGTGCGTCGGTGGGTGTGCCGATTGTGGCCGCGCGTGGGTTGCAGCCACAAGCGCGCTGTCCAATCGGCCCGATGATGGGGCATGCTGGGCCGCGTACCACATTGGCCAGGGAAGGACATGCCGAGGACCGCCGACGTTCATGCCATCGATTGGGGCACGCTGCAGTGTGCCTATGGCGACGCCTCTGAAGCGGGTGCGCTGCTGGCCGCGCTGATGGACCCGCAGCACCAGCAGGACTGGAACGACATCTGGTCGCATCTATGCCACCAGGGCACGGTCTACCCTGCCAGCCACGCCGCGCTGCCGGTGCTGTTGTCAATCGCGCGGCAGACCGGGCGCAGCGACGGTGATGACGCGCTGCTGCTGGCCGGTGCGATCGTTGCCGGCTCGGACGTGGGCGACCCGGGCCTGGCGCCGCACGGCGATGTCATCCAGGCGCTGCGCAGCAAGGTGCTCAAGCGCCTGCAGGGCAGTGGCCGGGAGGCAGTGCCGCTGTCCGAGGATGGGCATGGCCCGCGTGGCTGGCTGCGCCAGGCGTGGCTGGGGCTGAGTGGTGAAAAAGCCTGGTCGCAGCACCTGGACCGGCTTGCCGAGGGCGAGATCGTGGGAGAGTGCGTGGCTTGTTCGGCCGACCTGTACTGCACGCTGGATGTTGAAGCCCCATATGTCTGCCATGAGGATCCGGTATTCGGTGCCCCGTCGGCGACGTCTGCGATGCTGCCCGGTGAACCGGTCGGCGTGGCCGAGGAGTGGCTGATGCAGCAGGTGCGCGGCGATGGCGATATCCGCGCCGGGCAGTTGCTGGAACTGGCCTTCGGTCATTCCGAATGCAGTGCCTGCGGACACCCGTTCGCGGTGCGCGAGTGCGTGCAGGCCTGAGCCGTAGGCGCCTGCACGCGGCGGTTGGGCCGTTGTTGCAGGCGCAAGCGCAGGGCCTGCTCCAGCGCCGCGCGCAGCCGTCGTCCACGACCACGGTGACGTTCAGCGGGTGCCGGTAGTTGCGCTCGCTGCTGGCGCGGTTGTGGGCATGGAATGTTGACGCCCACAAGCGCGCCGCCGCGACCGCCGGATTACATCGCGCGCTGCAGCGCCAGCAGCAGGGTGTCGTAGTCCCAGCTGTCATCGTGGCGCACGCCGTTGATGAAGAAACAGGGCGTGCCATTCACGCCGCTGCGCACGCCGCCCATGAAGTCGGACTCGATGCGTGCATCGTCGGCGCCGGCCAATGCGGCGCGCACGCGTTCGGGCGGCAACTGCAGCAGTTCGCCATAGCGCTGCAGGTCGTGCGGCGCCAGCGCACCCTGGCGTTCGTACAGCAGGTCATGGGCGCTCCAGAAGTGTCCGGCGTCGGCAGCGGCTTCGGCCAGGCGCGCGGCATTCAGGGCATCCGGGTGCATTTCGCTGAGCGGGAAGTTGCGGAACACCAGCCGCAGCGAATCGCCCAACGCCTGCTGCAGGGTCTTTACGATGGGGTAGGCCTGGCCGCAGTACGGGCACTGGTAGTCGCCATATTCGACCAGGGTGACCGCCGCATCGGCCGGGCCGCTGGCATGGTCGCTGGCGCTGACGGGAACGTGCAGGCGGCTCATGGGGTCACCTCCGCCGCCGCCGTGCGCGGCAGGCGTGACAACGCATCCAGAATGCCATCGGCACCGGGATTGATGCCCAGCGGCGACAGGTAGCTCCAGCGCACGATGCCCTGCGCATCGATCACGAACAGCGCACGTTCGCAGACCCCATCGTGTTCGCGATAGGCGCCGAACTGCCGGGCGACGGCGCCCTTGGGTTCGAAGTCGGCCAGCAGCGGAAAGTGCAGGTGGCGCTGTTCGGCGAACGCGGCGTGGCACCAGACGCCATCCACCGAGATGCCGATCAACTGCGCGCCCTGTCGCTGGAACTCGGGCAGCAACTGGTTGTACAGGGCCATCTGGTCGCCGCAGACCGGGCTCCAGTCAGCGGGGTAGAAGGCAAGGATGACCGGGCGGCCGCGCAGCTCTGCCAGGGTGACGGCCTGGTCGGGCGTGGCGGGCAGGCGGAAGTCGGGGGCGGGCGTTCCCGGCGGCAGCGGGG
>NZ_JACVUD010000067.1:0-24284 GCF_016624905.1 Stenotrophomonas sp. S49
CGGTAGAGTCGAGCTTGCTCGACTCTACCGGGACTGCGGCGGTCAAGAACGTAGAGTCGAGCTTGCTCGACTGCTCTTGATCTACCCACGCAGGCAGTCGAGCAAGCTCGACTCTACCGCCCGGCGCCGTTTTCGGCGATGCTCGGGGGCAAAGGGGGATCGCGCATGGACAGCAGGGAACCGGAACCGGCCTATGGCGATGTGCCGCGGCTGCAGGATATCGAGGTCGTGGCCGTTGCCGCGCGGGAACCACCGACCGACTGGTCGATGCTGCCGCTGACCCGTGGCGACGATGATTCCCTGGTGATGCGGGCCCTGCGGCGCATGCGCCGCGAACCGGCGCTGCTGTTCACCGTGGCCTATCTGCTGGTGTCACTGCTGGGCCTGTGGTGCAGTTTCTGGTTCTACCAGGGCTTTGAACTGTCGATCCTGGATTACATGCAGCCCAGCGACTTCCTGGTGGCCGGCATGCGCGACCCCGCCTACGTGCTGTTGCTGCTGCTGGGCGTGTTGCTGGTGCTGCTGGTCAGCTGGCCCGACACCCTGCGCGCGCGCAACGCGGCCAAGCTGCAGACGCTGCGCCAGCGCAGCATGCTGTGGCGGGTGGTGCTGTCGCGCTCGGTGCTGACCAGCTGGGATGGACTGGGGCTGCGCGCACTCACCGCAATGACCTTGAGTGTGGCCGGGTTCATGGCCGTCGGCGCAGCGAACTATGTGATGGTGCGCGGCGAGCAGATCCGCAACCATGGGCGCGGCGAAGTCGTGCAGTTGCAGCTCAATGGCGATGCGGCACCGTTGCCGGGCACCGCGCGTCTGCTCGGGTCCAGCAGCGCCTTCCTGTTCGTCTGGTGGCCACAGCAGCGGCGCGCCGAAGCGATTCCGATCGCAGCCGTGCGCAAGCTGCAGGCGCTGCCGGTGGCGGTGCGCACGCCGGCGCCGACCCCACCCGCGCCGGGGGCGCCACGTTGACCGGCCCGGTGCCGCCCTGCCTGGTGATGCTGCCGGGGCTGGATGGCACCGGCCACCTGTCGGTTGCGTTCCTGGCCGCCGTACGCGCGCACGGTGTGCCCACCCGCGCGCTGGCTTTGCCCGCCACCGGACCGCAGGACTACGCCAGCCTGCTGCAGCTGCTGCGCCCGCAGCTGCCCAGCCAGCCGTTCGTGTTGCTGGGTGAATCCTTCGCCGGCCCGTTGGCCATGCAGTTGGCGGCCGAGGCGCCGCCCGCGCTGCGCGGACTGGCGCTGTGCACCACCTTCGCGCGCCGGCCGTTGCCGGTTCCAGCTGCAGGTGCAGCGTTGCTCGCGCCCGCCTGGCCACTGCCGGCGTGGCCGATGCCACCGTTGCTGCTGCTGTCGCGGCTCTTGCTGGGGCGCTGGCGCAGCCGGCAGACCGTGCGTGAGCTGCGCCTGGCGCTGGCCCAGGTGCCAGCAGCCACGCTGCGCCAGCGTGCTGCCGCCACCCTGCGCGTGGATGCGCGACAGGCGCTGCCGCGCATCGCAGTGCCCACGTTGTGCCTGCAGGCCCGCCAGGACCGACTGCTGTGGCCGCCCAGCGTGGCCGAACTGCAGGCACTGCTGCCGGACGCGCGCCATGTTGCCCTGGAAGGACCGCACCTGCTGCTGCAGGCGCGCACCGACGCGGCCGCCACCGTGGTGTCCAGTTGGGTGAAGGCCCTGCCGGGCTGACGCACCTTTCGCTAACGGTGGTCCTTTCGCCCACTGCCACTGCGCTTGCCACCGCCGTCCTGCTTGTTCACGGTGGCCCAGGCAATACGCTCGGCCGTGCTTTTGCTGGCGCCACGCTCGCGTTCGCTTTCTTCGATGTGCGCGGCCTGGCGCTTCTGCTTGTCGGTGTACGCGGATTTGTCACCCTGGGACATGTCGTTTCTCCGGGCAGGAAGATTCAGGCCAGCAGGCGCAGCTTGGGTTCGCGCGCCCATTGGCGGGTGGCCGCGACAGCCAGGAAGCCCTTGGCGTCCTCGGCCTCGACGATGCCGGCGTCATTGCCCACGCGCGCGGCCTTCAACAGGGCCTGGCCGCCCGCATCGCTGGCGATCGCCTTCAGATGGGCCCAGGCGTGGCTGACGAACTCCACCGCCGCCGCTTCCTTGACCAGTGCCTTGGCGGCGTCTGCGCTGAGCACCACCGCCACCGCATCGAACAGCACCGACGGCGTACCGGCCAACTGGCCGTCGGCGGCCTGCACCTTGCCATCGCTCAGGCGTGCGCCGCCTACCTTCGGCGCGACCAGCTTCACTTCGGCGCCGGCCTTCTGTGCGGCCTTGCGCAGGCTGCCGATCAACCCGGCGTCCGAGCCTTCGTCGAACAGGATACCGACGCAGCGCCCCTGCAGCGTGTCCTTGGTACGGCCGATGATGCGCACTTCGGGAACGGCGGGCATGTCGCGTGCCGGCGTTGCGGTCGGCGCAGGTTCGGGCAGGTCTGCCAGCGCCAGTCCGTCGGCCACGCGCTTGGCCAGCGACTCATCGATGTTGCGCAGGTGGCTGACGGTGCGCACGCGCACCTTCAGCGTTTCCACCTTCGACAGTTCAAACACCAGGGACGAGGCGAGGTGTGCCTGCTCGGGCTTTTCCAGGCTGCGGAAGAACGCGCGCGCCTGGCTGTAGTGGTCGGCGAAGCTTTCCGCGCGGGTGCGCCCCTTGCGTCCGTCGTCGGCCGTGGCGTGGCTGCGGAAACCAGCCTGCGTCTCGCGCGGGCTGTCGTCTTCCAGCGAACTGGGGTCATACGCCACACGCCCCTTCGGCACCTGCATCTGCATGTGTCCATCGCGCTGGTGGTTGGCGAAGGGGCACTTGGGCGCATTGACCGGAATCTGGTGGAAGTTCGGGCCACCCAGCCGGATCAGCTGCGTATCCAGGTACGAGAACAGCCGCCCCTGCAGCAGCGGGTCGTTGCTGAAGTCGATGCCCGGCGGCACGTTGGCCGGACAGAACGCCACCTGTTCGGTTTCGGCGAAGAAGTTGTCCGGCCAGCGGTCCAGCACCATCCTGCCGATCACCTGCAGCGGCACCAGCGATTCGGGAATGATCTTGGTCGGATCCAGGTGGTCGAACGGGAACGCTTCGGCCTCTTCTTCGCTGAACAGCTGCACGGCCAGTTCCCATTCGGGGAAGTCGCCGCGCTGGATGGCCTCGAACAGGTCGCGCCGGTGGAAGTCATTGTCGGCGGCCTGCAGCTTCACCGCTTCGTCCCATACCGTGGACTGGATGCCCAGTTTCGGTCGCCAGTGGAACTTGACGAAGGTGGAATCGCCAGCGTCGTTCAACAGGCGGAAGCTGTGCACGCCGAAGCCTTCGATCATGCGCAGCGACCGCGGAATGGCGCGATCGCTCATTGCCCACATGATCATGTGCATCGATTCGGGCATCAGCGAAATGAAATCCCAGAACGTATCGTGCGCGCTGCCGGCCTGCGGGTAGCCGCGGTCCGGCTCCATCTTCACCGCGTGCACCAGGTCGGGGAATTTCATCGCGTCCTGGATGAAGAACACCGGGATGTTGTTGCCGACCAGGTCCCAGTTGCCTTCCGGCGTGTAGAACTTCACCGCGAAGCCGCGCACATCGCGTGGGGTATCGACTGAGCCGGCACCGCCGGCCACGGTAGAGAAGCGGGTGAACACCGGCGTCTTGGTACCCACCTCGGTGAGCACGCGGGCGCGGGTGTACTTGCCCAGCGACGTGGTCAACTGGAAGTAGCCGTGGGCCGCAGTGCCGCGCGCATGCACGATGCGTTCGGGAATACGCTCATGGTCGAAGTGGGTGATCTTCTCGCGGAGGATGAAATCCTCCAGCAGGGTGGGGCCGCGCGGCCCTTGGCGCAGCGAATTCTGGTTGTCGGCCACCGGGATACCCTGGGCGGTGGTCATGGCCGGGTGCGTGCCACCGGCCTGCAGGTGCAGTTCATCACCCTCACCGCGCGGCGGGTTCTGGGTCTTCTGCGAAGGGGCGGTTGCGCGCTTGCCGGTGGGCTTGCTGGCGGCCATCAGGGTGTCTCCGGGGTACGAGGGGGCAGGGCATGACAGTCGCGCCCTGTCCGTTAACCCACGGTCCGCTGCGGGTGAACGTACGGGCAAAAGCCGGCTCGGGTATGCTTGCCGCATGCGAGTCGAGCCCACCGACATCGAAGCCCTGTTCGACGCCATTCCGGACGTGCTGTTCTTCATGAAGGACCGGCAGGGGCGCTACACCCACGTCAACCAGACCATGCTGCGGCGGCTGGGGCTGCGTGCGCGCAAGGACGTGATCGGGCGCACTGCCGCCGAGATCTATCCCACCGGCCTAAGCGCCGACTACGTGGACCAGGACGCGCGCGTGCTGGGCGGTGAAGTGATCGAGAATCTGATGGAACTGCACCTGTTCGCCAACCGCGAGCCGGGCTGGTGCCTGACCTGCAAGCGACCGCTGCTGGTGGAGGGGCAGATCCAGGGGCTGATCGGCATCTCCCGCGACCTGGGGCAGAAGGACAGCCTGGGCGCACAGTACGAACAGCTGCGGCTGGCGCTGGCGCATCTGAACGCGCACTACGCCGAAAACGTGCGCATGCAGACCCTGCTGGACATCACCGGCTTCTCGCTGTCCAAGCTCGAGCGCAGCTTCCGCAAGGTGTTCCAGATGACCCCGCAGCAGGTGCTGACCCGCCTGCGCATCCAGATGGCCATGCACCTGCTGCACGGCCAGGACAGCATTGCCTGCATCGGCCAGGCCTGTGGGTTCAGCGACCAGAGCGCGTTCACCCGCAAATTCAAGGCCGAAACCGGTTTTTCGCCGCGTGCCTACCGGGCCCGCATCGGCGAACCGCTGCCGGCCTGAGTGCCCTGCTGCACTGTGCCTATCCCGCCGGGTGGAGGACAATGTAAGGTGTCGCCCCTGTAGCCGCCGCCAGCCCTGCCGATGCCCGCCAACCCTTCTTCGACCGCTTCGTCCTCGCGCCTGGGCCATTCGCTCAAGCCGCGCCAGCTGATCATGATGGGCCTGGGCAGCGCGATCGGCGCCGGGCTGTTCCTGGGCTCCGGTGTAGGCGTGCAGGCGGCCGGGCCGGCGGTACTGGTGTCCTACCTGGTGGCCGGCGCGCTGGTGATCATCGTGATGAACGCCCTGGGCGAGATGGCCGCGGCCAAGCCGACCAGCGGTGCATTCTCGGTGTATGCCGCCGATGCCATGGGGGCTACCGCCGGTGCCACCGTGGGCTGGTTGTGGTGGGTGCAGCTGGTGATCGTGATCGCCGCCGAGGCGGTGGGCGCGGCCGGGCTGCTGGCCACCGTCTGGCCCGCAGTACCGGTACCGATGGCCGCGCTGGCCTTCATGCTGTTCTTCACCGCCATCAACCTGCTGGGGGTGAAGAACTTCGGCGAGTTCGAGTTCTGGTTTGCCATCCTGAAAGTCGCCGCGATCCTGGCCTTCATCGCCATCGGCATCGCCCTGCTGATGGGCTGGCTGCCGCAGGTCACCTCGCCGGGGCTGAGCAACTTCACCCAGCACGGGGGCTTCGCGCCCAAGGGCCTGGCCGGCATCGGTGCGGCGCTGCTGGTGGTGGTGTTCGCCTTTGGCGGCACCGAGATCGTGGCGGTGGCCGCCGCGGAAACCGAAGACCCCGAGCGCAGCATCGCCCGTGCCATCCGTACCGTGGCCTGGCGCATCCTGGTGTTCTACATCGGTTCGCTCAGCGTCATCATCGCGGTGGTGCCGTGGAACAGCGAGTCGCTGAAATCGCCGTTTGCCGCCGTGCTGCAGGTCGCCAACATTCCAGGCGCGGCCACGGCCATCACCCTGATCGCGGTCATTGCCCTGCTGTCGGCGCTCAATGCCAACCTGTACGGCGCCTCGCGCATGATCTTCTCGCTGGCCCAGCGCCGCGAAGCGCCGGCCGTGCTGGGTTGGACCGACCCGCGCCAGGTGCCGGTGATCGCCGTGCTGGCCAGCGTGCTGTTCGGCTTCGCCGCCACCATCATGGAACTGCTGTTCCCGGACAAGGTGCTGCCGGTGCTGCTGAACATCGTCGGCTCCACCTGCCTGCTGGTGTGGACGCTGTCGCTGGTCTCGCAGCTGGTGCTGCGCCGCCGCGCCGACCGCCTGGGCACGCGCCTGCCGTTCCGCATGGCCGGTTTCCCGTGGCTGACGGTGTGCGCGCTGGCCATCCTGGCGCTGATCTTCGGCCTGCTGCTCAGCGAAGCGCAGACCCGACTGCAGTTCCTGTCCATGGTGGCGCTGACGGCGACCATTGCGGCCGGCAGCGCGATCGCACGGCGCCTGCGCGAGGCCTGATCACCGCCTTCGGATGGAAACCGCCGGGCGTGGCCCGGCGCGATCGATACATGCTGCCTACATCTGCGGTGCGATCCTGATTGCCTGGGTCCTGAACGACCCGTCGAACAGGAGCACCGCATGCTGCGCAGCCGTCCTTTCCTGATGTTCACCGGCCAGGCCGAGGCCGCCCTGGCGCTGTACGCCGAAGCCTTCGCCGATTTCCGCCTGCTGGCCCTGCAGCGCCATCCCGAAGGCGCCGGCGCGGGCGTGCCGGGGCAGGTGCGGCAGGCGATCTTCCTGCTGGGTGGCACGCACTATCTGTGCTTCGACAGCCTGGACGTGCACGATTTCACCTTCAGCCCGTCGATATCCCTGTTCGTGGAATGTTCCGGTGCCGAGCAGTTCGAGCGCGCGGCGCGGGTGCTGGGCGAGGGCGGGCACTGGCTGATGCCGGTGGGCGATTACGATTTCAGCAACCGCTATGGCTGGGTGCAGGACCGCTTCGGCGTGTCGTGGCAGTTGAGCCTGGGGCAGATGCCAGACCCGTGATCGGTTCAGCCGCTGCGCTCGCCGGGCATGGCCCGGCGCTACCGCAAACGAAAACGGCCCGCTTGCGCGGGCCGTTTGTCGATCATGCTTCGACTTCGTCGTCCTTGTAGGCATCGACCGGGATGCAGGCGCACATCACGTTCTTGTCGCCGTACACGTTGTCCACGCGCGCCACCGGCGGCCAGTACTTCTGCAGCTTCAGGCTGGGCAGCGGGAAGGCGGCCAGTTCGCGCGGGTAAGCGTGGGTCCACTCGCTGGCCGTCACCGCGGTGGCGGTGTGCGGAGCGTTCTTCAGCGGGTTGTCCTCGCGGTCCAGGCGGCCGTCTTCGATCGCACGGATCTCCTCGCGGATCTGGATCATCGCGTCGATGAAGCGGTCCAGCTCGTGCAGCGATTCGCTTTCGGTCGGTTCGACCATCAGCGTGCCGGCCACCGGGAAGCTCAGGGTGGGGGCATGGAAGCCGAAGTCGATCAGCCGCTTGGCCACGTCTTCAGCGCCCACGCCGCTGGTCTTCTCCAGCGGGCGCACGTCCAGGATGCACTCGTGTGCCACCAGGCCGTTGCGGCCGGTGTACAGGGTCTTGAAGTGCGGGGCCAGGCGCTTGGCGATGTAGTTGGCGTTGAGCTGGGCCACCTGGGTGGCCTTGCGCAGGCCTTCGGTGCCCATCATGGCGATGTACATCCAGCTGATCGGCAGGATCGAGGCGCTGCCGAAGCTGGCCGCGCTGACCATGCCGACCGGGCCGTTGTCGCCCAGCTTGCCCGGCAGGAACGGGGCCAGGTGTTCCTTCACCGCACACGGGCCCACGCCCGGGCCACCGCCGCCGTGCGGAATGCAGAAGGTCTTGTGCAGGTTCAGGTGGGACACGTCCGAACCCCACTTGCCCGGCTTGGCCACGCCCACCAGGGCGTTCATGTTGGCGCCGTCGGTGTACACCTGGCCGCCGTGCTGGTGGATGATGTCGCAGATCTCGACCACTTCCTCCTCGAACACGCCGTGCGTGGACGGGTAGGTGATCATGATCGCGGCCAGGCGGTCGCTGTACTTCTCGGCGTTGACGCGGATGTCTTCGACATCGACGTTGCCGTTGGCATCGGTCTTGGTCACCACGACCTTCATGCCGCACATCTGCGCCGACGCCGGGTTGGTGCCGTGCGCCGAATCCGGAATCAGGCAGATGTCGCGGTGGCCTTCGCCGCGCGAGCGGTGGTAGGCGCGGATCGCCAGCAGGCCGGCGTACTCACCCTGCGCGCCGGAATTGGGCTGCAGGCTGACCGCATCGTAGCCGGTGCATTCCACCAGCATGGCTTCCAGCGATTCGATCAGTTCCTTGTAGCCCAGCGCCTGGTCGGCCGGCACCAGCGGATGGATCTGCGAGAACTCCGGCCAGGTGACCGGGATCATCTCGGCAGTGGCGTTGAGCTTCATGGTGCACGAACCCAGCGGGATCATCGTGCGGTCCATCGCCAGGTCCTTGTCAGCCAGCGAACGCAGGTAGCGCAGCAGTTCGTGCTCGCTGTGGTGGGTGTTGAACACCGGGTGGGTCAGGAACGCGGACTGGCGCAGCAGGCCGGCCGGCAGCGCGTCGGCGGTGCTGGCGTCCAGCGCTTCCACATCCAGGCCGGCACCGAACACGGCGGCCAGGGCCACGATGTCGGCGCGGGTGGTGGTCTCGTCCAGGCTGATGCCCACCGAGTCGCTGTCGATCGCGCGCAGGTTGTAGCCGGCGGCGCGCGCCTTGGCGTGGATCTCATCGGCGTGCACGCCGGTGATGTGCAGGGTGTCGAAGAAGTCGCCACCGACCTGCACGCCGGCAGTGCGCAGCGCTGCGGCCAGGATCGAGGCCAGGCGGTGGGTGCGGCGGGCGATGCGGGTCAGGCCATCCGGGCCGTGGTAGACGGCGTACATGGACGCCATCACCGCCAGCAGCACCTGCGCGGTGCAGATGTTGGAGGTGGCCTTCTCGCGGCGGATGTGCTGCTCGCGGGTCTGCAGGGTCAGGCGGTAGGCCGGGTTGCCCTGCGCATCGATCGACACGCCGATAAGGCGGCCCGGCATCGAGCGCTTGTAGGCATCGCGGCAGGCCATGAAGGCCGCATGCGGGCCACCGAAGCCGAACGGCACGCCGAAGCGCTGGCTGTTGCCGACCACGATGTCCGCGCCCCATTCGCCCGGGGCTGCCAGCAGGGTGAGCGCCAGCAGGTCGGTGGCCACGGCCACCAGGCCGCCACGCGCGTGCACGGCATCGACCAGCGCCTTGTAGTCGCCCACCTGGCCGAAGGTATCGGGGTACTGCAGCAGCAGGCCGAAGGCTTCGGCTTCCAGCGCTTCGGCCGGGGTGCCCACGCGCAGCACGATGCCCATCGGCTCGGCGCGCGTGCGCAGCAGTTCCAGGGTCTGCGGGTGCACGGCGTCGTGCACGAAGAAGGTGTCCGACTTCGACTTGGCCGAACGCTTGGCCAGGGTCATCGCTTCAGCGGCGGCGGTGGCTTCGTCCAGCAGCGAGGCGTTGGCGATCTCCATGCCGGTCAGGTCGGCGCACAGGGTCTGGAAGTTGATCAGCGCTTCCATGCGGCCCTGCGAGATTTCCGCCTGGTAGGGCGTGTAGGCGGTGTACCAGGCCGGGTTTTCCAGGATGTTGCGCAGGATCACGTTCGGCGTGTGGGTGCCGTAGTAGCCCTGGCCGATGAAGCTGCGCAGCACGGTGTTCTTGTCGGCGATCGCACGGATCTTGGCCAGTGCCTGCACTTCGGTGATCGATTCGGGCAGGGCCAGCGGCGCGGGCGACTTGATCTTCGCCGGCACGATGGCATCGGTCATCGCATCCAGCGTGGCGTGGCCGACCACGTCGAGCATCTGCGCGATCTCGGCGTCGTTGGGGCCGATGTGGCGTTCAACGAACGCGCTGTGGTGCTCGAGCTCACGCAGGGAGGGGGTGTTCTGGGACATGGCGAAGGATCCGTCAGGGAAGGGCACACGCACGGGCACAAGCCGCCGGTCGGCGGTCTGCGGGGCGCCCCTCTGTCCTTTTGCCTGAGAGTTTAGAAGCGCGGAAAACCGCAGCTTCGTGCCCCTTCGGCGCCGGATCGAACCGGTCTCTCCAGAGTTGTGTTACGGGTGGTATCGGGCCTGAGCGATTACGGGCGTTGCGCCTTCGGCAGCGGTGTTCCGCTTCTCCCACCGTGTTGCCCGCCGATTATAGCCGGTTGCCGGGCCGGCGCAGTGGGTCGCGGCCGCGTTGACGGGGCTGAATGGACGATGGCCCTGACCGTTACCGGCCGCGTTCATCCATGGCGCCGGCAGGCCGGGGCGCCTATCATGGACGGACTCTCGTATTCATCTGGCGCCGTCCCTGCCACGGGGAAGCGGCGCCTGCCGTGCATGCTGCGCACGGCCCTGCCGGACGCCCGCCGATGACCGCCGCTGTTGCACCCTCCACCCGTCGCATGGCCCTGCTGCTGGCCGGCCTGGCCATGTTCGGGCCGTTCTCCATCGACACCATCTTCCCGGCCTTCCCGCAGCTGGCCCAGCGCCTGGCCGTGGATGAAGTGGCGGTGCAGCAGACCATCAGCGTGTACCTGCTGTTCTACGGCCTGATGAGCCTGGCCCACGGCCCGCTGTCCGACGCCTGGGGGCGCAAGCGGGTGATCCTGGGCGGTCTGGTGGTGTTCGTCGGCGCCTCGGTGGGCTGCGCGCTGTCCACCGATCTGAGCACCCTGCTGGTGTTCCGCGCCGTGCAGGGCCTGTCGGCCGGCGTGGGCATGATCGTCGGCCGCGCGGTCATCCGCGATCTGTACCACGGCCATGACGCGCAGCGGCTGATGAGCCAGGTGTCCATGCTGTTCGGCATCGCCCCGGCCATCGCACCGATCATCGGCGGCTGGATCCTGCTCAGCGGCGCCGGCTGGCCGCTCATCTTCTGGTTCCTGGTGGTGTTCTCGCTGCTGCTGCTGGTGGCCACGGCACGTTTCCTGCCCGAAACCCACCCCGTGGAGGCCCGCGTACCGCTGTCACCGCGCGGCCTGCTGCGCGACTACGTGCGCATAGGCTTCAACCCGCGCTTCCTGCGGCTGGCGCTGGCCGGCAGCATCAACTTCGGTGGCATTTTCCTGTACATCGCCTCGGCGCCGGTGTTCGTGATGCAGCACCTGCACCTGGGCGAAGGCGGCTTTGCCTGGTTGTTCATTCCCACCATCGGCGGCATGACCCTGGGCTCGTTCCTGTCCGGGCGCATGGCCGGGCGGACCCTGCCGACCCGCCAGATCAGCATCGGTTTCACCCTGTGCGCGCTGTCGGCGCTGCTGAACATCGGTTACGTGGCGCTGGCGCCGCAGCTGGCCCTGCCCTGGGCGGTGCTGCCGATCTTCCTGGGCGGCACCGGCATGGCGCTGATCTTCCCGATCCTAGCCCTGGCAGTGCTGGACATGTACCCGCACCAGCGTGGCCTGGCCTCGTCGCTGCAGGCCTTCGTGCAGCTGATGATCAGCACCGTGGTGGCCGGCGTGGTCTCGCCGCTGCTCAGTGCCAGCCCCCTGCATCTGGCCCTGGGCCAGGCCGGTTTCTTCGCCGTCGGCTTCGTGTTCTGGTACTGGGAACACCTGCGCCAGCGCGCCCTGCAGGCCCCTGTACAGGAGCAGCCGCCGCTGGCGTGAAGCGGCGCGGCGGCCGGGCTGGGTTATTCTTGCGCCCCCTTGTTGTTCGATACGACCCCCATGTCCACCACGTCCAAGATCCGCCGCGACCAGCGTCGCCGCCAGGAAAAGCAGGCTGCCAACAAGGCGGCGGCCACCGCTTCGCCGGTCGAACCGCACGCCGAACTGCGCGATCCGCAGCGTGCCCTGCTGGCCGGCGTGGTCCGCCGCGATGGCGAATGGGTGCTGGGCATGGATGGCCGCATTGCCGGCCAGACCCACAGCGCTGCGCACGTGCTGGCCATGATCATGCAGGCCGGCGAGCTGCACGAGCGCAATGGCACGCCGGTGCGCCTGATCTATTCCGATGCGCTGCGCGATGCGGCGCAGGCCGAAGTGCAGGAGAAGGGGCAGACCTTCGACGAGTTCAAGGCCGAGCTGGCCGCGGTGATGGCGGCGAAGAAGGGCAGCTGATCGTGCATTGCGGTAGCGCCGGGCCATGCCCGGCGAGCGCGGCGGTGCGAGGAAAAGCCGCCGGGCATGGCCCGGCGCTACCGGAATGAAAGGGGCGGATCCTCGCAGATCCGCCCCTTTCCGTTTTACTTCGCCGGTGCCGCGCTGGCCTGCCAGCCGCACATCTGGCCTTCGTTCTGCTGCTTCAGCCACTCGTTGACCGGGGTGAAGTACTCGATCATCGGGCCGGCGTCGAGCTTGTCGCTGCCGGTCAGCTCCTTCAGCGTGGCCTGCCACGGCTGGCTGGCACCCTTGCTCAGCATCGCCCAGTACTTCTGCCCGGCTTCCTTGTTGCCGTAGAAGGTGCACTCATGCAGCGGACCCTTGTAGCCGGCCGCATCGCACAGGCCCTTGTAGAACTGGAACTGCAGGATGCGGGCCAGGAAGTAGCGGGTGTACGGGGTGTTGCCCGGCACGTGGTACTTGGCGCCCGGATCGAAGAACTCCTCGCCGCGCGCGCTGGCCGGGGCCACGCCCTGGTACTTGGCCTTCAGGTCCCACCAGGCCTTGTTGTAGTTGTCCGGGGTGATCGAACCGTCGAACACGCCCCAGCGCCAGCGGTCGATCATCAGGCCGAACGGCAGGAACGAAACGCCCGACAGCGCCATGCGCATCTGGTTGTTGATCACCGCTTCGCGGCTTTCGGTCGGGGCATCGACCAGGCCGATCGAGCTGAGGTACTTGGGCGTCATCGCCAGCACGATGGTGTCGCCGATCGCTTCATGGAAGCCATCGTTGGCACCGCCCTGGAACAGCGGCGGCAGCGGGTTGTAGGCCAGGTCGTAATAGATGTGGCCCAGCTCGTGGTAGATGGTGGTGAAGTTTTCTTCGTTGGGCTTGATGCACATCTTGGTGCGCACATCGCCTTCCATGTTCATGTCCCAGGCGCTGGCGTGGCAGACCACGTCGCGGTCGTCGGGCTTGATGAACTGGGTCTTGTCCCAGTACGACTGCGGCAGCGAAGGCATGCCCAGCGAGACATAGAAGTCCTGGGCGCGTTCGGTCATCTGCCGTGCGGTGCGCAGCTCGGCTTCACGCTGTGCCTTGTAGCGCGCCGTCACATCGGCGTCCTTGCCGGCCTTGTCCAGCGCCGCGCTCAGGTTGGTCTGGTACTGCTTTTCCAGCGCGGCGGTGATGTCCAGGCTGCCGGCACCGGGGTAGGGTTCCAGCTGGTCCCACAGGTTCGACCAGTCCTGCTGCCACATGTTGCCCAGCAGGTGCGCGGCGATCAGGCCGTTGCCCACTTCGGCCTTGTCCTTGCCATAGGTCTTGTCCAGCTTGCCGCGGGTGTAGCAGTGCAGCTGCTCGTACATCGGCTTGACCTGTTCCCACAGGCGGTCGGTTTCCGGCCCGATCTGCTCAGGCGGCATGTCGTAGCCGCTACGCCACATCTGCCCGGCATCGCTGAAGCCCATGCCCTTGGCGCCTTCGTTCACCAGGCTGACGAACTGCTGGTAGTCGCCGCGCATGCCCTTGGTGGTGCTGTGCCAGCCCTGCCAGGCGTCCAGCTGCTTGTCATAGTCGCGGCTGCGCGACAGCACCTGTTCCAGGTCGCCCAGCTGGCGGCAGGAGGCCGGATCGTTGGCGTCGGTGCAGTACTTGCCGGCGCCGTAGCTGCCTTCCATGCGGGTGGCGATCTGGGTCAGCTGGGCCAGCTTGGCGGCATCGCGCGGCGCCGGCATCGACGACATCAGCTTCAGCAGGTGGATGGCGCGCTTGCTGTCTTCGCTCATCGGCTGGCCTTCGAACTTGGCGGCCTGTTCGATCCAGCTGTTGAGCTGGGTCAGCGAGCGTTCGTTGGCCTTGGCGGCGATGCGTTCTGAATCGCTGTTGATGTAGGTAGAGGACAGCCACTGCGCCGAGGTCATCTCGGGGTAGGCGGCCTTGTATTCAGCGTTGATGCGGGCAACGAACTGGTCGGCGGTTTCCCCGGCCGGCGCGCTGGGGGCGGCGGCTTCAGAACCGGGGGTAGCTTCCTTCTTGCAGGCAACCAGGGCCAGCGTGGCGGCGGCGATTGCCGAGGCCAGCAGCAGATGGCGGTGTTTCACGGGTAATCCTTGGGTGGTGAACGACGGCCGAAGGCTAGTGGGCGGCCGCAGCCACCGCAAGTGGCAAAGGTCCGGCAGGGCTGCGCCCTGCACCCGCTCAATGCAACGGCAACGGCAACGGCAACGGCAACGTCAAAAGCTGGGTATCCGTGGGGTGGCGGGGCGGTGTCGGATTGCGGGGACGCCGCAAGTACCCCTCCGAGGCCCGGCCCAGCCGCTGGCGGCTGTGCGTTCGGACGCTTGCGAAGCAGTGCTTCGCAAGCAAAGCGCCCTCACCCATGTAGGCTTGGCCGCGGCAGCCATGCCGCGGACACCCCGCAATCCGACACCGCCCCACCTCTGACAGTTGGCCGGTGGTCGGTAGATCCACGCCATGCGTGGATGAAATCTGTCGGATATTGAAATGAATCTGGGGTCAGAGCCCGTTGCGCAGCAACGGGATCCGACCCCGTCATTCCGGCAGGTCGCTGGAAACTGTCGAAGGCGGGGTGGGTCCGGTCGAGGGGGCGTGAGCCGCATGGATGCGGCGACCGAGCTTGCGTGGACGTACTTGCAGCGTCCCCCTCGACCGGACCCACCCCGCCAACCCTCAGCACACCCGCTTTTGACGTTGACGTTGATGTTGACGTTGACGTTGACGTTGACTCTGCAGGTGCAGGGCTGCAAGCCCTGCCACAAACGCCCCTACCGTGCGCAGTTGGCGAACACGTCGCGGTCGCGTTCGTACAGTGCGGTCTTCACCTGCATCAGCCCCAGCACCGAGGGGAACAGGTTGTCGTGGTCGGTGTAGGCCGCCGCGCGCTTGCGCACGCACTGCAGATCCAAGCCACGGCTGTGCGCGAAGCCCGGTGAGAACCACATCGTCATCGGTACCCGGGTCTGCTCGGCCGGCGCGATGGCGTAGGGCACGCCATGCAGGAACAAGCCCTTTTCGCCCAGTGATTCGCCATGGTCGGACAGGTAGATCATCGCCGTGTCGTAGTCTTCCAGCCCCTGCAGCGTGCCGATCGTCCGGGCCAGGAAATGATCGGTGTAGAGCACTGCATTGTCGTAGCTGTTGGTGATCTGTTCGCGGCTGCACTGGCCGATGTCGCGGGTGTCGCACGTGGGGGTGAATCGACGGAACGCGGCAGGATAACGCTCGAAATACGCCGGCCCATGGTTGCCCAGCTGGTGCAGCACCACTACCCGGTCGCCGGGCTTGGCGCGCACCTGCGTGGCCAGGTCCTGCAGCAGGATCTCATCCATGCAGCGGCCATCCGCGCACAGCCCAGGCGTGGTCGCATCGGCCAGCGACTGGAACTGCAGACCTTCGCATACGCCCTTGCAGCCCGATTGGTTGTCACGCCACAGCGGGGTGATGCCGGCGCGGTTCAGTACGTGCAGCAGCGACTGGTGCGCGCGGATCTTCTTCTCGTCGTAGTCGTGCCGGCCCCAGGGCGAGTACATGCACGGCAGCGAGACTTCGGTGCTGGTGCCGCACGAGTGCATGTCGGGGAAATTGATCACCGGCGCCTGGGCCAGCTCGGGCGTGGTGTTGCGGCCGCCGTTGAGGCCCCAGTCCTGCGCACGCAGTGTTTCCCCCATTACGATCACCAGCAGCCGCGGCTTGCTGGTCGGCGCGCGCGGGGTGGCCATGGCGTCGGTGCCGATCGGCAGCTTCGGCGCGCGCTGCACCGGGTTGTCGCTGCGCAGTGCGCGCGGCAGGCCCAGCATCACGTTGGCCGGCGTGGCCAGGTAGCGCACCTCGCGCTGGTTGCGCATCAGTGCCGACACATCCTGGAACGACAACAGCGCACCACCCAGCGCGGTCGCCGCTGCCAGCAGCAGGAAGCCCGCGCGCCACAGCAGCGTGCGGCCCCAGCTTCGCCTGCGCAGCTGCACGCGCCACAGCAGCAGCATCGGTACGGCCGCCAGCCACAGCAGCGGCCACAGCAGCGAGGCGGTCATCAGCTCCCGGCTTTCCTTCGGGTCGGTGGCCAGTACGTTGCGCAGCATGTCCGCATCCAGATAGATGTGGTAGCGCCCCATGTAGTGCGCGGCGAACGCGGTGACCAGCAACAGCAGGCTGACCATCACCTTGGCGTTCCAGCGCCACACCAGCAACCCCAGCAGCAGGCCATGCGCGCCCAGCAGCAACAGCAGCAGCGAAAGTGCATAGCGCAGGCTGCCGGGGTGGCTGGCCATCGCGCTGTGCCAGAACAGCCCGTTGCCTGCGACGGCGAAGAACAGGCTGGCCAGCGCGATCAGCGCTTCGGTGGACAGCAGCGGCCGCCACTGCAGCAGCGATGCCAGCGCGGGAAGGCGCGGCGAGCGTTCAACCGATGCGTTCATGCCTGTGCCTCCTGGCGGCGCGGCCGCGCCAGCCAGCGCTGCACGCCCAGGAAAAGCCCGAGCGACAACAGCCAGCACAGCAGCGCGGTGGCGACATCGTGCGAAAGGAAGTGCGCACCGCGCAGTTGCTGGCTGACGCCGAACACCAGCCCGGCGGCCAGGCCGATGCCCAGCCCCGCCCAGCGCCAGCTGGGGCGCCAGAGCAGGGCGAAAAAGTACAGGCACAGCCATGCATAGCCGGCACTGGCGTGCCCGGCCGGGAAGCAGGCACGCGCCGGCATGCCCTGCGGGCGGTGATCGAACAGACCCACGAAGGCATCGTGGCCGCCATAGCGCAGCAGGTCCCACGGGCAGTCCATGGGCACCAGCGCCTTCAGCAGCGATACCAGCCCGGTGCCCAGTGCGACGGCAGCCACCACGTACAGCAGCGCCCAGCGCAGCGTGCGGTCACGCCCGCGCCGCCAGTGGTGGAAGCACAGCAGGATGGCGACCAGGGCGGCCAGGGTGCTCAGCCACTTGCCGCCCTGGTGCACCAGGGTGCCGGTCAGCCACGCGTGCTGAAAGGCCCAGTGCCCGCCCTGCAGTTGGTACAGGTGATCGGCCAGCCACTGGTCCCCGCCGAAGCCCATCAGCAGGGCGAACGCTGGAATGCCAATGACCAACGGCAGCCACAGGTGGGTCAGCGCGAAGCGTGAGCCCAGCCGGGATGGGGCAATCACGAGTGCGGGGGCAAGAGGATGTGCGGGCATGCGGACCGGTGCCGTGGCGGGAATCGCGGCCATGCTGGTCAGCAACGTGTCGGAGAAGGGTCGGACCGGTGTTGGCGACGGGTTAATCTGCCGGCGCCGGCCGCGATCCGTTCAGTATTCCTCCTGCGACATCCCGACCGTTGCCGCATGGCAATCCACGTTCCAGGCCGTACCTGGCAGCAGCAACCAGTGATTGCGGTTGGCCACGCCAATATCGACCACCTGCGCGCGGTCCACGCAGGGGCTCATGGCCTGGTCCAGCACCAGTACCCAGCGTGTGTGCGGGGCTTGCGCCAGCCACGGCCCCGCGTAGTGCCACTGCTCGTCCCAAGGGCGCTTGAAGCCGAACTCCTGCACCGGCCGATCGGCCTGCAACAGGTTCTGCTCCCGCCAGGCAACCATCGCCAGTTCGGCATCGGGCCCGATCCGCTGGCCAACCCGTTGCATCACCGCCGAAGCCGAGGCGAAGGGATCCAGCGCCGGCATCAGCAGGCCGCCGTACAGCAGCCACAGCAGGCCGTGGCTGAGCAGCACCAACAGACCTGCGCGGCGCACCCGCAGCCACACGGCCAGCGTTGCCACGGCGATGGCGAAGCTCAACAGCCCTTGTCCCAGCACCGGCAGCAACGTCTCGGGCATCGCCCGTCGTGCCAGTTGTGCCTGCGCCCATGCGCTGTCGCTCATCAGCAGCACGCCCAGCGTACCGGTGCACAGCATCAGCGCGGCGCTGTAACCGAACAGGTAACGCCGCACCCACAAAAGGCGCAGCAGGCCCGGCAGCAGTGGCGCAACCGCCAGCGCCAGCGCTGGCAGCATGGGAAGCACATAGACCTCACGCTTGCCGGGGCTGGCGCTGAAGAACACCAGGACCAGCACCGCCCATCCCAGCAGCAGCCAATGGCGCAGGTCGCCGCGGCGCAGGCGCCGCCACCACGGCCGCAGCAGCCAGGGCAACAGCAGGCTGCCGGGCAGCCACAGCGTGGCCATCACCTGCAGGTAGTACCAGACCGGTTGCCGGTGGTGCCACGCGTTGGCGTAGCGCGTGCCGGTCTGTTTGAAGAGAAGCTCATGCGCATAGGCCTGAAGGGCGGCGCTGGGCTCATGCAGCAGGGCCCAGCCCAGCGGCGCCAGCCATACGGCCGTGCCCAGCAGGAAGGCCGGCAGCAACCACAGCAGGGTGGCAGGGTGCGGGCCGTCCACGGCCCGACCCAGGTGCCGCTGGTACATCCGCCAGCCGAGCCAGGGCAGCACGATCAGCAGCGGCAGGAAGCCCACGCCCTTGGTCACCGTGCCGACGCCGGCGGCGACCCCGGCCAGTAACAACGCGGGCAGGTTGCGGCGTTCGCACAGATGGCGAAGCACGCCCCACAGGGCGAGCGTGGTCATGCCCACCAGCACCATGTCGATCTGCGCGCGCTTGGCCATCAGGCCGAACTGCAGGGTGCAGAACAGCGCGGCCACGGCGAACAGCGCATGCCGGGGCGACCACAGGCGCCGCGCCAGGTCCGCCACCAGCCACAGCGTCAGCAGCGCAGCCAGCAGCGAAGGCAGCAGGAACGACCACTGCCAGCTTCCCACCAGCTGGTGCGCGGCCGCCTGCAACCACATGAACACCGGGGGTTTTTCCGCATACAATTCGACCCCGCGATGGGGCAGCAGCCACTGCCCGCTTTCAACCATGCTGCGGGCCGCCAGTACGAAGCGCGGTTCATCCGGCGGCTGCGGCTGGCGCAGCCCCAAACCAGCCGCAAGGGCAACGGCAACCAGCAGCCACAGCAGGGGTTGCAGCCAACGGCGGGGCAGGGCGTCGGGCACGGCAGGCTCCGGGGCAAAACCCACAGGCTGCGCTTGGCGGCGTGGGAAACCTGTCGGAAGGGCGCCATCCCGACCGCTTTCCGACACGGGCACGGCTACCATGGGGCCAGTTCCCGTGGATCCGCTACGCATGCGCCTGTTGGTGATCGAAGACAACCGTCAGCTGGTGGCCAATCTGTTCGACTACTTCGAGTCGCGCGGGCACGTGCTGGATGTGGCCCCCGATGGCATCACCGGGCTGCACCTGGCCGGCAGCCATCCCTACGATGCGGTCATCCTGGACTGGATGCTGCCGCGCATGGAGGGTCCGGAAGTGCTGCGCCGTCTGCGCAGCGAGCACGGTTCGGAAGTGCCGGTCATCATGCTGACCGCCCGCGATGAACTGCCCGACAAGATCGCCGGCTTCCGCGCCGGCGCCGACGACTACCTCACCAAGCCCTTCGCCCTGCCGGAACTGGAGGTGCGGCTGGAGGCGCTGCTGCTGCGGGCCCAGGGCCGCAATCCACGCAAGCGCCTGCAGGTGGCCGATCTGGTGCTGGACCTGGCCACCCTGGAAGCGCAGCGTGGTGGACAGGCGCTGCACCTGTACCCGGCGTGCCGCAAGCTGCTGGAAGTGCTGATGCGCGCCAGCCCCGGTGCGGTAACGCGGCAGCAACTGGAATTCGCCCTGTGGGGCGATGAACCGCCCGATGGGGACCTGCTGCGCTCGCACGTGTATGAGCTGCGCCGCAGCGTGGACGGTCCCTTCGCCGACAAGCTGATCCACACCTTGCCGCGGGTCGGCTACCGCCTGGCCGCCAGCCCGGCTGCAGAGGAGGACAGCAATGCCGCGCGCGCGTAAGCCTGGCCCGCTCTACCGCCGCGTGGTGTGGTGGCTGCTGGGCTACCTGGCTCTGCTGTCGCTGGCGGTGTTCAGCGTTGGCAACTATGTGCACGAGCATGCCGAACATGCCGCCTGGCGTGCGCTGCTCAATTCCGAACTGGACAGCATCCTGGAACACACCCGGCATGAGCCGGACTATCACTGGCAGGATTCGGACACGCTGAGCCTGTACCGGTTCGGCCAGCCCGACCTGCCCGAGAGCGTGCGCACGCTGCATCCCGGCCTGCACGACGGCGTGCTGATCGACGACCGCGAAACGGCCGTCATGGTGCGCGATACGCCCACCCTGGGCCGTGTGGCGCTGGCGCTGGACATCACCGATTTCCACGACCTGGAACAGTTCGCCACGCGCTGGGTGATGCTGGCCGGCATCATCATGATCTTCGTTACCGTGATGATGGCCTCCTTCGGCATGGAGCGCATGGTGCGGCCGTTGAGCCTGCTGGCGCGCAACATCGGCGCGCTGCGCCCCGGGGAGCAGGGCCAGCGCATCGACGTGGATCCGCGTGGCAGCTCCGAGCTGCACACCATCGCCGATGCCTTGAACGATTACCTGGACCGCAATGAACAGTTCGTCGAGCGCGAACGGGTGTTCATCAGCACGGCCAGCCATGAACTGCGCACGCCGATTGCCGTAGTGACCGGCGCGGCCGAACTGGCACTGGAGCAGCCGGGCCTGCCCGAGCGCGCGCGTCAGCAGATGCAGCGGGTGCTGCGCACCGCGCAGGGCGTGGAGGAACTGATCGAACTGCTGCTGGTGCTGGCGCGCGACCCGGCACGGTTGAGCTCGCGTGCCGAGCGTATCGCGCTGGACCAGTTGCTGCCGGAGATCGTTGACGACCATCGCCACCTGCTGGGTGACAAGGACCTGAGCATCGGCATCCAGGCGGCGGCGGTGGATATCGTTGCGCCGCTGGCGGTGGTGCAGGCGGCCATCGGCAACCTGCTGCGCAACGCCATCGAGAACAGCGGGCGCGGCCACATCGCGCTGAGCCTGGACGCGCAGGCCGTGCTGACCCTGCAGGACCCGGGGCACGGCATGAGCCCGGAAGAAATCGCCGCGATCCATGCGCGGCTGGCCCGCGGTGAGCGCGCCGACCGCGGTGGCATCGGCCTGGAACTGATTGCCCGTCTCTGCGAGCACCTGGGCTGGACGCTGCAGTTCCAGCCCTGTGAACCTCGCGGCACCCGGGTCACGCTCGACTTCGCCGCATCGCGCCCGGCCTGATCCGAACGCGTGGTAGGCGCCAACCTTGGTTGGCACGCTGTGCGTCGACCAAGGTCGACGCCTACCAAATCAGATGGTCCCCCGACGTCCGGTCAACGCCAACCGGAGCAGACGGCCGCCGCGACGCCTGGTCGACGCCTACCGGCGCGGATTACCGCGTTTTCGGCCGCGCCACGTGCTGGTCGATCAGGATCACGTTGCCATCCGGGTCGGCCAGCTGCACATAGCCCGTTCCCTGGCCATCGGGGTCGGTGCGCACGGCCAGTTCGATCCCTTTGCCTTCAATGGCGGCCTGCAGCTCGCGCACGTCCTGGAAGTCGGCCAGTTCCTGCTTGTGCTGGTCCCAGCCGGGGTTGAAGGTCAGCAGGTTGCCTTCGAACATGCCCTGGAACAGCCCGATCACGATGCCGTCGTTGCGCAGCACCAGCCAGTGCTGGCTGGCATCGCCGCCGGTCACCGAAAACCCAAGCGCCTCGTAGAACGAGCGCGAGGCGGCCAGGTCCTTCACCGACAGGCTGACTGAAAAAGCTCCCAGTTGCATGGCACAGGCTCCGTTGAGGAAGGGCAGGGTGGCCGGCACTGCAGCATGACCCTGCGTGAAGAGGATGTTAACCTCGGGCCGTGCCGCACCGATGCGGCACTTCTTTTTTCCACGCCCTTTCGATCGACAGAGGATCCCATGCCGACCGAACCCGCTACCGCGCTGATCACCAGCGATATCGTAGGCCTTGGCCTGATTGCTGCCACCCTGGCCCTGATCTTCTGGGCCGCCAGTGGCCCCACCCCGTTGCTGAAGAAGATCTTCGCCTGGGTGCCGGCCCTGCTGCTGTGCTACTTCATTCCGGCCATCTACAACACCGTTGGGCTGATCGATGGCCACAACACCGCCCTGTACAACCCGATCGCCCGTGACGTGCTGCTGCCTGCGGCGCTGGTGCTGCTGACGCTGTCGATCGACCTGAAAGGCATCGCCAAGCTGGGCCCGAAGCTGATCCTGGTGTTCTGCGCCGGTACGGCCGGGGTCATGCTGGGTGCCATCGTGTCGTTCCAGGTGATGAAGTTCATCCATCCGGAAACCGTGGCCGGCGATACCTGGGCGGGCATGGCCGCGCTGGCGGGCAGCTGGATCGGTGGCGGCGCCAACATGGTGGCCATGCGCGAGATCTTCGGCACCGACGCCACCACCTTCGGCCAGTTCGCTGTGGTCGATGTGGCCTGCGCCAGCCTGTGGATGGCCATCCTGCTGTTCCTGGCCAACCGTGCGCAGCAGATCGATACCCGCAGCGGTGCCGATACCCGCGCCATCGATGAAATGAAGGCGCGTATCAGCGCCTATGAAGCGCAGAATTCGCGCATTCCCACCCTCACCGACCTGATGGTGATCGTGGGCGTGGCGCTGGGCGGGGTGGGGCTGGCGCATGCCATTGCCGCGCAGCTGGCCGCCTGGTTCAAGGCCAACGTCGGCTGGTCCAGCCAGTTCAGCCTGGACAGCCAGTTCGTGTGGGTGGTGCTGCTGTCCACCGCCTTCGGCCTGGGCCTGAGCTTCACCCGCGCACGACGCCTGGAATCGGCCGGTGCATCGCGCCTGGGCACCGTGTTCCTGTACTTCCTGATTGCCTGCATCGGCATGCAGATGGACCTGCTGTCGCTGTTGGATCGCCCCTGGCTGTTCGTCCTGGGCCTGATCTGGATGGCCACCCACGTGCTGGTGCTGTGGATCGTGGCACGCCTGGTGCGCGCACCGCTGTTCTTCTTCGGTGTCGGCTCGATGGGCAACATTGGCGCGGCCGCATCGGCGCCGGTGGTGGCCGCTGCGTTCCATCCGTCGCTGGCGCCGGTGGGCGTGCTGCTGGGCACGGTGGGCTATGCCACCGGCACCGGCTTGGCCTATGTCACTGGCTTGATCCTGAAGGCGATGGCGGGCGCGTAACCGGCCGGGGGAATGCGCAGGCCGCGCCTGACGCATTCCCCGGCAACCGCACGAACTGTGCGGTGCATACCGGAACCGATCCGGTGCGCTCCGTACCGTGGGCACTTCCGCTGGCAGCTGCCAGCCTCTGCCCAGGTATGACCATGACGAAAGAACGGATGTTTCGTGCGGCAGTACTGACCCTGGTGCTTGCCGCTGGCAGCGCCTTCGCGCAGGCACCGCTGGCGCCGCAGCGCGCAGATGTACAGGCGATCACCGAAAGCAGCGCGCGAGAGGTTGCCGCGTTGCTGGCCCAGCCGGGGTTTGCCGCCAGTGCGCGCGCCGCCCTGCAGTCAGGGCCGGAGCAGGGAGTCGCCCTGCAGCAGGTGATGGCCCGCTTCGATCCGCAGGCACGCACCCGCGCCAGCACGCTGCTGGCCACGCAGGACCAGCAGGTGCGCCAGCGCAAGGGTCTGGCCCAGCAGGGGCCGGGGCTGCTGCAGCTGCGGGCGTTCGTGCCTGCAGGTTCTTCGTTGGCTGCGGTCGCGCCGGAGCGATTGTGGGTGGCCAGCCTGCCGCGTGGCAACGACCGCGACTGGACCACGCTGACCGCCTACGACGCACAGGGCCGCGCGCACCTGCTCGATGCCCGGCAGGCGCCGGACGTGCCTGTGCTGATCGTGGACGTGGATACCCGCCGTGCAGTAAAGGAAGGCATGGCCCTGGTCAACGCGGGCCTGCGCGCGCGCGGGCTGCAGTCGCCCGAACGCATCACCCTGTCGGCCGACGGTGCCAGCGCGTCGCTGGACATCACCCGCCTGGACCGCATTCGTCTGAATGACGATCAGGAGCCGTGGGCACTGGGCGCGGCCGAAGTGTTCGCGGTCGTGTCAGGCCTGCAGGTCGACGCCACCGAACCGGAAATGATGACGGTGGACATGCCGTGGCTGGACCATGACCAGACCGACTACACGCCCCAGCAGCCGTTGGTGATCTGGGGCAACTACCGCTTCAACGCGGCCAATGTGCAGCTGTTTGAAGACGATGGCGATACCAACTACCAGGAACTGCTGGTCGCCCTCGCCACCGGCGTGAAGACGGCGCTGGGCGCCTTCGCTCCGGAATATGCGGTGATTGCCGATATCGCCGGGGCGATCCTCAAGGCCATGCCGACCTCGTGGTTTGCCAACGACATCGATTACCTGGACAGCTTCTACCTGCTGCAGCGCGGGCAGGGCTACACCGACCGCATGGGCGCGGCGAACAACGCCAAGGTCACCCTCACGCCCATCACCCTGGTGGACTAGGCCAGCAGGGCTTGCAGCCCTGCACCCGCTGTAGAGTCGAGCCATGCTCGACTGA
>NZ_JACVUD010000068.1:0-24031 GCF_016624905.1 Stenotrophomonas sp. S49
CGGCAGCGCCCGGAAGCCGTGGCGCTGCCGGCCGACATCGAACAGGTGCAGGCGCTGGTGCGCGCCTGCCGCACGCACGGCGTGGCCCTGGTCGCGCGTGGCGCCGGCACCGGCACCACCGGCGCGGCGGTACCGCAGCCGGGCAGCATCGTGCTGTCGTTCACCCGCATGGACCGCATTGTCGAGATCCGCGCCGGCGACCGCTGCGCGGTGGTGCAGCCGGGCGTATTGAACGGCACGCTGCAGCAGGCGCTGGCACCGCACGGCCTGTTCTGGGCACCGGACCCGTCCAGCGCGGAGATCTGCAGCATCGGCGGCAACCTGGCCTGCAATGCCGGCGGCCCGCGCGCGGTGAAGTACGGCACCAGCCGCGACAACGTGCTGGGACTGGTGGCGGTCACCGGTACCGGCGAAGTCATCCGCTGCGGCGGCGCCTACACCAAGGACGCCACCGGCTACGACCTGACCCACCTGCTGGTGGGCAGCGAGGGCACGCTCGCACTGATCGTGGAAGCCACCCTCAAGCTGACCCCGCTGCCGGTCAGCCAGGCCGGCCTGCGCGTGCTGTACCGCGATGCCGATGCCGCAGCCGCCGCGGTATCGCGGTTGATGTCGCAACCGGTGGTGCCCACGCGCCTGGAATTCATGGATGCGCGCAGCCTGCAGCTGCTGCGCTTGAACGGTGCCGACGTGCCCGAGGCCGGCGCGATGCTGCTGGTCGAAGCCGACGGCGACCATGACACCCTGCCCTACCTGCTGCAGGCGCTGGCCAGCGCCGCCGAGGGCGACGGCATGATCGAACTGGACGTGGCGATGGAAGGCCGCGCCCGCGACCAGCTGTGGGCCGCGCGCAAGGCGCTGTCGCCTGCATTGCGCAGCGTTGCGCCGGGCAAGATCAACGAAGACGTGGTGGTGCCGGTGTCGCGCATTCCCGATCTGGTGGCCGGTGTGCAGGCGCTGGCGCGTGAGTACACGCTGACCATCGTCACCTTCGGCCATGCCGGCAACGGCAACCTGCACGTCAACATCCTCTACCACCCCGAAGACGCCGACGAAAACGCGCGTGCGCATGCCGCGCTGCCGAAGATCTTCGAACTGACGCTGGCGCTGGGTGGCACGTTGTCCGGCGAGCACGGCATCGGCCTGGCCAAGCGTGATTTCATGGCGCAGGCGTTCACCCCGGCCACGCTGGCGACGATGCGCGCGATCAAGGCCGCGCTCGATCCGGACGGCATCCTCAACCCGGGCAAGGTGCTGCCGGCGCTGTAGTTGCTGGTAGCTGCCAACCTTGGTTGGCACGCACGACAGCGCGCCCGCTCCAGGCCCCATGACACCTGCCACAGCGTGCCAACCAAGGTTGGCACCTACCAGAGCGATTGCGCGCTTGTCGCGATCTGCGCGTTCATGCAACCCCCGCCGCGCCGCTGCAAGCATTCGTAATTCTTCTACCTTTCCAACTTTTCTCATTGGGCTGTGGGCGCTTGCGGCCAATCATGGACATGCCACCGACAACGGGTGGCACGGGCTTGCAATCCCGTTTGGTAACACTGTTGTTTACGCTTGCCTGCCGGCGTCGTGCATCCCCTGTGCGCGGCGCCGGCTGGCAATCCGTCCGCGCCTTCATGGCGGTCGGTGCGTGGGGGCCTCGTGCCCGCCGGCGTTTTGCAGTGTTACCACCGGTATTGCAACCACGCACCGTCCGCCACCCTCGCCTTCGCGCGCGGGTGGCGTCCTGCTTCATGCACAAGGACGCCGAGATGACCACGACCAAGTACCCCTTCCTGTTCGCCACCCTGGGCGAAGCCGCCGCGCGCCTGCCCGATGATCTGGCGCGCACGCTGGAAAGCACGCTGGCCGCCACTGATGCCGCCAACGCCCCCGAACGCACGCCCGAAAGCATCACCGTGTTGAACTGCCTGCGGCGCATCCGCCAGGTGGAAGCCGCCAATGGCCTGCCGTGGCCGAACGATGGCCACACGCCCGGCCAGAGCATGGCGCTGGCCCGCATCGACCGCGCCAATGCCGGGCAGACCTTCCTGCTGGAAATGCTGCACGCCATCGAACGCACGCGCGTGGATGGTGATGAAGACGAGCAGGTGGGTGACTGCGCACGCGAAGGCATTCTGTTTGCCTGTCGCGCGTTGGCCGAGTACGTGGATGTGCAGCTGCGCGCAGCGTGAGGTTTCGGGGTCAGATCCCTTTGCGGTGCAACGGGATCTGAGCCCGAGCGGAACGCAGCCACGCGTGGCTTGGCTCTACTGCGCGCGTAGTGCGTGCATGCCTTCAATCGTAGGCGGCAGTCACCACGATCTCAGTGGAGATGTTGCCGGCGTTGATGCCAGCATTCGACCCGATGTAGTAGCCCGCGCGCAGGGCATAGCTGGCCGTTGCACCGGTCACGGCAACCGTCTGGGCATCACCCTTCTTAAGGTAATTGGTACCGGTGGTGCCGGACAGCAGCGCGATTGAAACACCCGTGGCCGGCGTGGTCGTGGCCGTGTTCTTCCAGCGCTGGGCATCGCCATCGGCCTCGGTACCGTCGAACGATAGACGGGCCCGGACCACGCCCACGCAGCCGGCGAAGTTCAACGCGCCTGCCTTGAGGTTGACCGGCGTGGCGACGGCCATTTCATCGGCCTTCACCGGATCGAGGGTGATGTCCGTGGCGGTCATGGTGCAGGTGCCAGGCAGCACCGTACCGCTGACAGTGAGCGTCGCCGTATCGGCCAACGCACTGGCGGGCAGCACAAGCAGCAACAGGGGAAGCAGGGACTTGGGCATGTCAGGTTCCTTTTCAAAGCGGATGGATCAAGGGGACGCAGGCTGCAGCGAAGTGCGGACCTGCAGGCCAGGAGGCAGCGGTGGATCGGACAGGCAGATGGCCTGGGTCCACGACAGCCCATAGACATCGGGTGCGTCGGGTAACTGGTAGACCAGCCGGCAGCGCTGCGGGCCTTCGGGGTCGACCACCAGCACACCTTCGGCCTGCGCACCGCGCAGCGCGATGACACTGCCCTGGCCCACGGCCCCCCTGTGCTGGCCCTGTGCGTCTTCCACACGCGCCGCGAATGGCAACGGCTGGCCCAGTGCATCGGTGGCATCGATGTACAGCGTACGTTCGCGGCGCACCTCGAAGGCCACGCGCACGATGCTGCCGGCCGTGGGCGCAACGCGCTGCGAGGTCTGCAGCAGCTCCACCTCCACCGGCAACCCGGAGGGATCCAGTTCGATCTGGTTCCAGCGGTAAGGGCTGACGTGCGGAAGCACCGCATAGCCGTTGCCAGCAATGCGCACGTCGCCGCCACTGCCGACGCGGGCATTGGCCGCCCCCTTGGCCTGCACCAGCGCGAAGCCCTCGCCCACGGGTAGGCCCAGCTGCACACCACCGGCATGGGCCACCACACTGCCCGACAGCCCCAGCGACTGGCTGTGTCGGTTGCCAGTCTGGCTGTAGCCCATATCAACGGTGCCATGCCGGCCGCGGTAGCTGGCAAACGCATCGGTGCTGCTGTGGCTCGCAGTTGCGCTGGTGGAGGAGAGGCTGTAGCTGAGCGCCTGGTGTTCGCCGGCGGTTCCGCTCACACCTACCTGGCGCTGCATGTCGCCCGTGCCTGAGCGGCTCAGCTGGCTGTTCAAGCGTGGCGCAGCAGCGCTCTGGCCCAGCGGCACGCTGAGGGTAAGCGCGTAGCGCGTGTCCAGGCGGCCGTCGCCCAGCCGGTAGCGCAATGCCGAAACCCCATAGTTCACTTGGCCCCAGGCGCTCTGGAAGCCCAGCTGCACATCATTCTGGCGCTCGCTGCGATCCCAGTACGCAACATGGCCGCCGCTGAGGTACAGGTTGCTGCGCGCACCCAGCCGCTGCGACAGATTGAACTGGTAGCGCTGCCGCGCACGCCCTGCTGGCACCCAGGCATCGTCGCGCAGCCTCGCGGCGTCGGCCAGTGTATGGAAGCCCTCGGTGCTGTAGCGGTAGGCCGCCAGACCAATGTGGGTACCACTGGCCGCAAAGTAGCGCTGGTAGTTCAGCCGGTAGCTGTTGCCACGGGCCACACCGGCACCCGGCAGGCGTGCGCGCGCATGGGTGACGTCCGCGCCGAACGCACCGAACGTGGTGTTGATGGCCGCGCCCCCCCAACACGGCGGCGTAGCGCTCGCCCAGCTGGCTGCCGCCGAGCAGGGTCAGCCGGTTGTTGATGCCCCGCACGTAGGTGCCTTCGGCAAAGCGCAGCGGCGCGAACACCCCGTCCTGCGCGCGCAGCGCACCGACCGTAGCACTGAAGCGATGCGTGCCTGCACGCAGGGCCTGTGGCACGGCGGAGAAGTTCACGTTGAAGCGCTGGCTGCGGCCGTCGGCTTCCTGCACGGTGACTTCCAGATCGCCGCCGAAGCTGGTCGGGTACAGGTCGTCGATCTGGAACGGCCCCGGTGCCACGTTGCTTTCGTGGATTACTCCGCCGTTCTGGCGGATGGTCACCACGGCATTGCCTTCGGCGAGGCCCCTGACCACCGGTGCATACCCGCGCAGCGAGTCGGGCAGCATGCGCTCGTCGGTCGCCACACGCACGCCGGTGAAGGCAACGCTGTCGAACAACTCGCCCCCGGTGTTGGACTGGCCGAGCAACAGCTGGCTGTTCCATGCGGGAAGGTCACGCGGGGCGTGGCTGCTGATGACGTCGTGGCGGCTGCCTTCATGCGTGCTGCGGTTGAAGGTGGCGCGGTGGCGCAGGCGCCAGTCGCCCAGGTTCACCCCCGCACGTACGCCCAGGTAGCTGCTGTCGCGGCCAGCGCTGCGGAAATGGTTGGCGCTGTAATCGACGAAGGCCGCGTTGATGCCACGGTCGCGCAGCTCCGGCGCTACGTAGCCACGCACCGCCGTGGCCTGTGCGGCCTGCGGCACGGTGATCGACAGCTGCAGGGTGCTGCTGTCGAAGGCCACGGTTGCACCGTCCACCAGCGCGGGCAGATCCACACAGGCATCGTCGGCAGGCAGTGCTGCCAGATACGCCGGTTTCAGGCCCAGCCCCGCCACCAGGCTCGCCGGCAGGCATGGGCGCGCCACCGCAGCGTCGTCAGATGTCACGAAGGTGATATCGCGTGCGGCAACGAAACGGTCGTTCAGATGCAGATCGACTGCGTAGATGCCCGCGGGCACCGGGTGGCCCTGTGTGTAGCGCGACAGATCAATGGCCTCGCCACCGATCAGGAAGCCCTCGCTGAACTCCAGTGCAGGCGCGCCCGTTGCGCGCGCGGGGAGCGCAAGCGCAACCGCCACGCTCAGCAGACCTAGCGAAGGCCTCATCGGTAGGTGGCCGTCAGCACAGCTTCGCCCTTCACCGTGCCAGGCACCAAGGCCGACGGCATGCGCAGGTAGCGCGCCGTGAAGGGAATGGCCTGTACGCCTTTCAGCGAGAAACCATGGTTCCAGGTGTTTCCGAACTGCACGGGCGCGCCCGCCTGCAGCAGCTGGATCTGCACGCCGCCCGCCGTGCTGCCCGCCGCCAGCGCAAGCACGCCGTTGGTGCCACCGGCAGCGTTGGCGTCGGCCACGGAAAGATCGACATCGACGTTGGCGCTCGGGCAGTTCATCGAAACGCCGAACGCCGACTCCCTTGCAGTGTCTCCGGCGCTGGCCAATGCATTGGCCGACACGTCGTCCAGCGTGTGACTGGCCGCCGACAGCGTGCAGGTCAGCACGGGCACCGTCAGCTGCACCGAGACGGTATGCCGCACGCGGTTGCTGGCATCGCTTTGCGACCACACCTCGAGCGTCCCCAGCGACGTGGCAGGAATGCTTTCCATCGCGCCACCACGGAAGAAGACGTAGACATTGATGGCTGAATCAAACAGCCCCTGCGTGGTTGGGACGAACTGTGACCGGGTGACTTCACCGGCGCGCAACGGCGTACGCTCGTAGTTGCCACCTGTCAGCTCGCCAATGGTGTGGTTGAAGATCAGCAGTGGGCTGCGCGGACTGGTCTGGTAGGCAGGGTAGGTTCTTGCCTCATAGACGATGTCACGTACATAGGTGAGCCCAGCCGCCGGCATCTGGATCGACAAAGTCTCTGTACCCAGCGTGCAGTTGAATGCCTCGGCGGCCGTACTTGCACTACCGGAGAAGCGCGTGTCGGGTCGGTCGATGTTGGGCATGGTGAGTGCCAGGTCCAGCGTCCCGTCACGGGTGCCGTTGCGCTGGCAGGCCGCCTCTACGCTGCCGGCATAGAGCAGCAGCGCCGGCAGCAGCAGCCGGCCAGAAAAAATGGGAGTGGGAGCGCGCACAGCTGCACCTGCCTGGGATCATCAGGGCGGCGATTCTAGGTGGCTGGTAATGGGGCGAACATGCAACAAGTTGCAGATTCAGGGCGGACGCAGACTATTGCAATTTGTTGCATTCCCCAGCGAATGGCGGCGCATGATACTGCGCTCCCTTGATCAATGATGGAAGCAACCCATGAATTTCCGCTTGGTGATACTGCCCCTGCTGCTGTGCGCAGCACCGTCCGCCTTTGCCGAGAAACTGGAGGTCACCGGTGAACTGGTCACCAGTACCTGTGCCGTCAATTCAGCCGGTGGCACCATCACCGTGCCGATGGGCAAGGTCGATCTGGCCTCGGTCAATGCCGATACGCGTGCCGGCCAGAAGAACTTCTCGATCCAGCTGGACTGCACCGGCTCGGGCGCTGCGCAGGACGTCAGCGTCCGCTTCGGCGGGCTGCCGCATGGCAGCACTGGCAACCTTGGCCTGACCGCCGCTTCCACCGCCCGCAACGTGGGCGTTGCCCTGTACGACGCGGCCGGCAACCACCAGAAAATCGGCGAGGACCCGGTGCAGTGGGTGACCATCGCCGCGGGCGGCAGCGGTCAGCTGAATTACAGCGCTTGGTATGCCTCACCGGCCCAGGATGCAGAGGCGGGCATCGCCAACGCATCCGGCGACTTCGTCGTGCTCTACAGGTAACGGCGCTTTTCATGGGCGATCCACGGATGGAACGCCCACTCTGGGATGAGGTGAACCATGTCTTTCCGCTCACTTGGCGTGCCTGCTGCAGTGCTGACAGCAGCGCTGGCCGCCGCACCGGCGCCGCCCGCGTCGGCGGCAGTCACGCTGCAGGGCACGCGTATCATCCACGATGCCGGCAAGGGCCGCGATGTCACGGTGTCCGCCAACAATGTGGGCACGCAGCCCGCGCTGGTGCAGGTCTGGATCGATGCAGGCGATGGCCATGCGCGTCCCGAAGACGTGCGCACGCCGTTCCGGCTGACCCCGGCCGAACCGCGCCTGCTCCAGCCGCACCAAGGGCAGGCTTACCGCATCACGTATGCGCCACGTCCCGCGGACGGCGTCCTGCCCAGCGACCGGGAGTCGGTGTTCTACTTCAACCTGCTGGACATTCCGCCCAAGCCGACCGATGCCGGCACGCGCAACCTGCTGCAGTTCGCGGTGCGCACGCGGGTGAAGCTGTTCCACCGCCCGGCGGGCCTGTCTGGCCAACCACGCGATGCGGCCGGCCTGCTGCAATGGCGTGCGCACGGTGGTGCACTGCAGGTGCACAACCCGAGTGCCTACCACGTGACCTTGAGCAGCGTGACCCTGCCCGATGGAAACGCGGTGGAGGTGGACATGATCGCGCCCGGTGCACAGGCCGAGTTCCTGCTGCCGAAGGACAGCGCGTTGCCCGTTACAGTGAGGTTCCAATGGTTGGATGACCACGGCACCGCGCGCGATGCGGAAGCTGCTGTCGTGCAGTGAGGTGACTGGGGCGGTCACACACCGCTCTGGTAGGTGTCAACCTTGGTCGACACGGATGCGCGCGTGCCAACCAAGGTTGGCATCTACCCAGGCAACGTGGTGGCGCCGGGCCTGCCCGGCGCGCCCCTCTGTCAGGCGAAGTGCTGGTAACCGCCGCTGGCGGCTTCACCATCCACCTGTACGCCCTGCCCTTCGGTGATGCGGCCGACGCGGGTCAGCGGCACATCCAGCGATTCGGACAGGTACAGCAGCGCGTCGCGCTGGTCGGCGGCGGCGGTGAAACACAGTTCGTAATCATCACCACCGCGCAGCGCGCACTCGCGGGCACCGTCGCGGCCCAGCAGGCCACGCAGTTCCGGCGAGATCGGCAGCACGTCGGCATCGATCTGCGCGGCCACGCCACTGCGTGCCGCGATGTGGCCCAGGTCAGCCACCAGGCCATCGGACAGATCCACGGCAGCATGCGCGAAGGCACGCAGGCGCAGGCCGAGGGTGACGCGCGGGGTGGGACGCAGCAGGCGCAGGCGCAGGGTTTCGTAGTCACCCAGCAGGGTGGCCGTGGCCACGTCCAGCGCGCCCTGCTGCCACAGCTTCAACGCACCGGCGGCATCACCAATCGTGCCGCTCACCCATACATCGTCGCCAACCTGCGCGCGGTCGCGGCGCAGGGCCTGGCCGCGGCCGACCTGGCCCATCGCGGTCACGGTCAGCGACAGCGGGCCGCGCGTGGTATCGCCACCGATCAGCGCGATGTCGTGCTGGTCAGCGAGGGCGAAGAAGCCTTCGGCAAAAGCGTCGATCCAGTCTTCGCTGGTGTCCGGCAGCGAGAGCGCCAGCGTGCACCACGCCGGGCGTGCGCCCATCGCGGCCAGATCGGACAGGTTGACCGCCAGGGTCTTCCAGCCGATGTCATAGGCCGGGGTTTCCGCCGGGAAATGCACGCCACTGTTGAGCGTATCGGCGGTGACCACCAGTTGTTCATTCGCACGCGGCTGCAGCAGCGCGGCGTCGTCGCCGATGCCGAGCAGGATGTCGTCACGCTCGCTGGTGCGGGCGCGGATGCGGTCGATGAGGGCGAATTCGGCCAGGGACATGGGGCGCTCCGGCGGGTTGCATGGATGGGCGGCGGGCGCGGGCGGATGATGCCGACGAGATGAACCGGCGGGGTGGAACCGACGCGGCGGAACCGATGGGGCGGAACCGATGGGGTAGAGTCGACTGTTAGTCGACTGTTTTCCCGTCCGACACCACGACTGCTGATCGAAAAGCAGTCGACTAACAGTCGACTCTACCAAAGCAGGTTCCCGCGCCGTTCGAAGTCCAGAGCAGGTTCCCGCGCCGTTCGAAGTCCAAAGCAGGTTCCCAGCCATGCCAACCAAGGTTGGCACCCACCAGAAGCAGAATCGGGTCAGTGACCCGATTCGACCTTGCGCCATTCGACGGCGGCACGATCCAGCACGCCGTTGACGTAGGTGTGGCCATGCTCGGAGCCGAAACGCTTGGCCGATTCGATGGCTTCGTTGATGACCACGCGGTACGGCACGTCCAGGCGGTAGCGCAGCTCGTAGCCGGCCAGGCGCAGCACGGCGCGTTCGATGGCGTCCACTTCTTCGATGCCACGGTCCAGGTACGGGCCGAGGGCTTCGTCGATGTCGCGGCGGTTGTCCAGCACGCCATGCACCAGGGCTTCGAAATAGGCCAGATCGGCGATTTCGCGGGCCTGCTCGTGGGCGAACTGGGCGATCAGCGACTGTGCGTTGCCGCCGGAGATCTGCCAGGCGTACAGCGCCTGCACGGCACGACGGCGGGCGCGCGAGCGCAGCACCGGGTCGATGCCATCACGGCGGACGGGTTTACCGGAGGGCTTGCCCTGGGTGTTCTTGTTCATGGCAGTTGCTCCAGCAGGTTGACCATTTCCAATGCAGCGATTGCGACTTCTTCACCCTTGTTGCCATGGCTGCCACCGGCGCGGGCCTCGGCATCCTCGGCGCGTTCCACGGCCAGCACGCCATTGAGCACCGGCACGCCGAAATCCAGCTGCACGCGCATCAGGCCTTCGGCGCAGCGGTCGGCCACGTGTTCGTAGTGGCGGGTGTCGCCACGGATGACGCAGCCCAGGGTGAGGATGGCGGCATGTTCATGGGCGGCGGCCAGGCGCGCGGCGACCAGCGGCAGTTCCCAGGCACCCGGCACGCGGATCACGTCGATGTTGGCTTCGGCAATGCCGTTGCCGGCCAGGCTCTGGCGGGCGCCAGCAACCAGGGTATCGGTGATGCGGGCGTTCCAGCGGCTGGCCAGGATGGCAAAGCGCGCCGACTCGGGGGTGCGAAGATCGCCTTCGTAGTGGCTCATATGCGGCTTGGGGGTTCGATAAGGGGGTGATTCTACCGCATGGTGTGCCGACCAACGGTCGGCACCTGCCAGGGGGCCGGGGGGATGGCCGCCGGGCATGGCCCGGCGCTACCGGGGTCGGAGCCCGCGGTGCGGGATCCGGCCCCATCGGGCGACGATTACAGGGTCACCGTCTCCACCACTTCCAGGCCGTAGCCGGCCAGGCCCACCTGGCGGCGGGGGGTGCCCAGCACGCGTAGTTTGCCCAGGCCCAGGTCGGACAGGATCTGCGAGCCGGCACCGTTGCGGCGCCACTGGCCCACGTCCTTGTCCTTGCCCGGCACCACCGGCGCCGGCTGCTGGCGCAGGCGGGCCAACAGGGCCTCGCCGTCGCGCGGGGCCGACAGCACCACCATCACGCCCGCCCCTTCGGCGGCAATCGCGCGCAGGGCATCGGTGGCGGCCACGCCGAAATCATCGCGGCGCCAGTGCAGCAGGTCGGCCAGCGGGTTTTCCACCTGTACCCGCACCAGGGTCGGGGTGTCGGCCGCCGGGGTGCCACGGACCAGGGCGAAATGCAGGTCGTGGGCGATGCGGTCGCGGTAGGTGACCAGTTTGAACGGGCCGAATTCGGTGTCGATGTCGCGCTCGTCCACGCGCTCGACGGTCTTTTCGGTGGCCAAGCGGTAGGCGATCAGGTCGGCGATGGAGCCCATCTTCAGGCCGTGCTCGCGCGCGAACACTTCCAGCTCCGGGCGGCGCGCCATGCTGCCGTCGGGGTTGAGGATTTCCACCAGCACGCCAGCCGGTTCCAGCCCGGCCAGCATGGCCAGGTCGACGCCGGCTTCGGTGTGGCCGGCGCGGGTCAGCACGCCGCCCGGCTGGGCGATCAGCGGGAAGATGTGGCCCGGCTGGTGCAGGTCAGCCGGCTTGGCGTTCGGCTTCACCGCGGTGCGGATGGTGTGGGCGCGGTCATGGGCGGAAATGCCCGTGGTCACGCCTTCGGCCGCCTCGATGCTGACGGTGAAATTGGTCTGGAACTGCGCGGTATTGGCCTGCACCATCGGCGCCAGGCCGAGATCGGCGGCGCGGGTGCGGGTAAGCGGCAGGCACACCAGGCCACGGCCGTGGGTGACCATGAAGTTGATGTCCGACGGCTTGACCAGCTCGGCGGCCATGATCAGGTCGCCTTCGTTTTCGCGGTCTTCGTCATCGACGATGACGACCATGCGGCCCTGGCGGATGTCTTCCAGGATCTCGGGGATGGAGGCGAAGTTCATGCGCGGGCTCCTTCACCCAACAGCCGCTCGACATACCGAGCGACCAGATCGATTTCCAGGTTCACCGCACTGCCCACGCCCGTGGCGGAGAACGCGGTGTTGGCCACGGTGTGCGGAATGAGGGCGACTTCAAAGCCTTCGTCGTCCACTTCGTTGACGGTGAGGCTGACGCCATCCACGCAGATCGAACCCTTCTTGGCGATGTAGCGGCGCAGCGCGGCCGGTGCCGCGAAACGCCAGCGCTGGGCGCGCGCATCTTCGTGGATGGACAGCACCTGACCGAGGCCATCGACGTGGCCGCTGACCAGATGACCACCAAGACGGTCGGTCGGGCGCATGGCGCGTTCGAGGTTGATGACCGCGCCTTTGGCCAACTGGCCGAGCGTGGTCAGGCCCAGGGTCTCGGTGGACGCGTCGGCCTGGAAGCTGCTGCCGTCGAATGCGATGACGGTGAGGCAGACGCCGTTGATGGCGATGCTCTCGCCCATCTGCACGTTGTCGAACGGCAGATTCCCGACGTTGAAAGTAAAGCGGACATCGCCGCCGATGGATTCGCGTGCAGCCAGACGGCCGACGCCTTCGATGATTCCAGTAAACAAGAAACGTTCTCCGCGAAAAGTGAGCGAAAAACGCCGCAAGGCAAACAGGCGGGCGCAGGGCCGCAAAGGCCCTGTGGCACCGTCTTCTTTCATCCGGACTATACCGTCGGCTCCGGTATTGGACCGGATCTGCTGACCCCCGGCCGTGGGCCGGGGCGCTCGCGGGCTCGTGCTTGCGCACCTACCGCCGGTGGGGAATCGCACCCCGCCCTGAAGACGTTTGTGTACCGGCGAGCCGGCCCGCGTAGTGTACCAGCCCAGGCTGAACGGGGTTCCCCTGGGGTCGGATCCCATTGCGCAGCAATGGGCTCTGACCCCACGGGGGCCCCACTCGCCGCCCCCAGCTGTGACGGGCGTCGCTCGCAATCTGTAAATTTTTCATTAAACTCCCGGTTCGGACGACATGACGTCGCCACGGGCTGCCACGACGGTATCCCGCCAATGGACTGAAATTCATACAGGAACCTCCATGCGCAAGATCCTGATCCTGGCCGCCCTGCTGGCCGCTGCCCCGCTGTCGGCCCAGGCCGAAGCCCTGAGCTACACCTACGTTGAAGGTGGCTGGACCCAGTTCAAGACCAGCGACGACGACCTGAACGATCCGAAGGTCGACGGCGGCTACCTGCGCGGTTCGATCGCGCTGGCCGAGCAGGTGCACGTGTTCGGCGCCTGGAACTACGCCAGCAAGTCCTACGATTACACCTACGGCACCTTCAAGCTGGAACTGAACCAGCCGGAGCTGGGCATCGGCTACCACATGCCCTTCAGCGACCGCGTGGATTACACCGCCGATATCGCCTGGGTGCGCCAGCAGGCCGAGCTGACCGTGAAGGACGTGGACTTCGGCCGCCTGACCAGCAAGGACCACACCAACCTGGTGCGCGCCACCATGGGCCTGCGTGGCAAGCCGTCGCGCATGACCGAAGCCTGGATCAAGGCCGGTTACATGGACGGTGGCAATGAATTCGAAGGCACCTGGGTCGGCTCGGTCGGCGGTCAGATCAACTTCACCAAGACCTGGGGTCTGGTGGGCGAAGTGGCCGGTTACCGCGACGTCACCCAGTTCTCCGCCGGCGTGCGCGCCAGCTTCTGATTGCTCGATCCTCGTCGTGTGATCGAACGGGCCCCGCAAGGGGCCCGTTTTTTTTCATGCGGATGGGCTAGGCTTGCGCGCCTCTGGAACAGGAAATCCGTCATGAAGACCCCCCTTCGCACTTTGATGGCCACTGCGCTGATCGGTGCCCCGTTGCTGGCCGGCGCCGCCCCGGCCGCACTGACCCCCGAACAGACCTTCGATCTGTACGCGCGCGCCCTGCTGGAAGATGACACGGCGGCCACCGCCCGCTTGAACGAAGCGCTGAAGCCGGCCTTCAACGGCGAAGACGCGCTGAGCCCGCCGGCCGGTGCGCTGGCCAAGGCCCTGGCCGAACCGTGGCAGGTGGTGCTGGCCGGCGCCGGCGCCAAGGCCGACCCGGCCGCCGCCGAGGCGATGTACGCCAAGGCGCTGCACGGTTCGCAGTGCCGCGCCACCGGCAGCCAGGTGGAAGACAACGAATACGTGGATGACCAGAAGATCGCCACGGTGCAGTTCCGCTGCCAGGCGGTGGATCTGTCTGGCGTGCGCCCGCTGTTCGCCGAAAGCCTGGCCGAAGGCACGCCGGCCACACGCATCCGCTTCACCCAGGCCTACACCCAGGCCCTGCAGAGCGGCCCGCGCCAGCCGATCACCGGCAGCCTGAAGCTTTACACCGCCAAGGACGGCGCGTTCTGGTACAGCGCCAACTTCGACGATCTGATCGGCCCGGTGGTGGGCGCGCTGGCACCGTTCGACCAATGGATGCAGGACGCCGCCGCTGCCGATGCACCGAAGGTGACCGGCGTTCCGGGCTGCGACCTGCTGCTGCAGCAGCACCGCAGCTGCGTGGCGAAGATCGCCCCGGACCAGATCAGCGGCGTGGATGCCATGGCCGAGGAACTGAAGGCCAAGGCGCAGGTGCAGTCGGCCGAGGCAATGACGCAGGAATGCAAGGCACTGCGTCCGGTAGCTGAAATGATGTGGACCGACGAATGCGCCTGACGTGTTTGCGCTGAGCGGCTGGGGGCTGGCGGCCAAACTGCTGGCCCCCATTTTCGAATGGAACGAACACCTGCCCGGCGATGCGGACTGATGCCGCGCCCGATGTTTTCCCGTCACGTAGTCTGCCCGTTGCCACGCCTGCCACTTGCCCTGTTGTTCATGGCTTTGTCTGCGTCCGCCCAGTCTGCGCTTCCCACGGCGGAACAGAGCTTTGACCTGTTCGCGCGCTTCATGCTGGAGGGCGATGCAGACGCCGCCGCGCAGGTCTCGGAGCTGACCGGCGCGCCGCTGCGCAGCGAACGCTGGGAAGATGCAGTGGACCGGGTGGTGCTGGGCGATGCGCCAGCTGACGACGCGCGCACCCGGTTGGGTCGCGAGCTGTCACGGCAGATCGCGCTGGCGCTGCAGCAGACCCGTTGCCGCAGCACGGGCAGCGAGCGCCGGGACAACGACGGCCTGCAGATCGCCATTGTTGATTACACCTGCCAGATGCCCGATCTGTCCGCGCCGGGCGATGCTGCGCCGGCCAGTGCAGATAGCGAGCACGATGCGCTGTCGGATGTGCGCGCGGCCATCACCCGCCTGCAGCACGCGCCCAGCCGCGCACAGACCCATCAGGTGATCCTGGCACGCAACAGCGACAGCGATCTCTGGATACCGCAGGATCTGCCCCCGCTGCACGTGTGGGTGGAGCGCCTGCTGCTGCCCGAGTAACGACGGCCGCTGGCTGCAGCTGCGGCGCTGGTCGACACACGCCAGTTCGAACAAGTTGCATGGACACCCACCAACGGCATTGGTGAAGCTTCGTGGTCACTTCGCCAGATTGGACCGCACCATGCTTATCCCCATCCTCGCCCTGTTGCTGGCGGCACCCTTTGCAGACGCCAGCACTGCAAAGGATCTTGCACCGATGCCGGATCCGGAGGTTGGATACACCCTGCAGGCGCGCGTCTACCTGCAGGATGACGGCGCTGCAAAGGCATCGCTTGAGGCGTTGGGACCGGGCTGGGTGCCCAGCGGACGCATCGATTGGCAGCCCGTCATTGACGATGTTCCTGCGTGGCTTGGAAGGCAGGCATTTCCCGCCCCCTCCGCGGCTATCGGCGAAGCGTTTGCCCAGGCACTGCGCGGGCGGCTGCCCACGGTTCAGTGCGAAGCCCGAAGCTATTTGCCCCTGGGCTCACCGGAGATGGGGATGTTCGCACTGGAATGCAGCTATCCCGACGTGTCCGCTCTGCGCGTGAGCTACCTGGCACTTCGCAACGCAGAGCAACGCGACGCTCAGGCACGAAGCGACACGCTCTTCAGCCGCTGGACCACCATCCTTCGCGAAGCGCCCGGTAGCGTGCACTGCGTGCATGTAACTGGCTGGCATCAGGGCGGCCACGAATCGACGGATGCCACGCGCGCCCGACAGTTGTCCAGGGCCCTGCTTACGGGGTTGATACCCCTGGATGCATGGGACGCTGGCGAGGATGGAGCAGGCGCATTGGGACGTTGTGAGATCGACTGATCGCTGCAGGCTTTTTAGGAAAAATTGCATGGAAACGCAGCCAAGCCTGAACCAAGCTGTCCTCTCTGCCCTTGCTGGATTCCACAATGCTGCTGCGACGCGTTGCCTTGCTGCTGTCCGTTTCTGCCACCGTTCAAGCCCCCCTGATGATCGGCTGAGTCCTGAGCAGGCGTTCGATCTGTACGCGCGGACGGCACTGGAAAGCGACGCCCAGGCTGCCAACGCGCTTCGTGCGGCAAGGCCTGCGGACGCATTCCTGTCGGACGAGATGATTTCCCAGCTGGCCAGCATGGTGCCGGACATCGTTGAACTTGTCAGCAGAGAGGCACCCAGCCGGAACATCCCTGCTTCGCTTGCAGCCGAGTATGGTGAACTGATGGCGGCAACGTATGCGCGCAGCCGCTGCCGCGCCACTGGTCGCGACGCTCTCGCTGCCAGTAACGAAGTCAGCGTCAGCTTCAGTTGCCAGGTGCCTGCGTGGGACCTGGGCAGCGGCATGCTTGCCGACCCTGTCGTCCGCCAACAGATACGTGGCGATGACGCACAGGCCATGCGCCTGGTGATCGAAGCGCTGAGGAGCGCGCCCTCACACACATACACCGGCAGCGCATCGATCTCTGGCTCTGATGCCACCGGCTACTTCCCCGATGGAATGACCATGCTTTCGCTCAGGCAGGTACTGCAATCGACGGTGCCGATGGCGCTGCTTGAAGACGACGAGTAGATCCACGCCATGCGTGGATGGATGTCACGGCATCACGCGCGCAGCAGCAACCGCACGTCCAGGCCCACCTGGCGCTGATCGACCACACGCAAGCGACGCTGCTGCTCCATCGCGTCGATGCCCAGGCCGGCAAGCAGCGGTCGACCGTTGTCGCCCAGCAGCGTTGGCGCCTGGTACAGCAGCAGCTCATCTACCCAGCCGCCGCGCAGCAGCGCACCGGCCAGGGTGGCACCGGCTTCGGTATGCACTTCGTTGATGCCGCGCGCGGCCAGCAGCGCCAGCACTGCGCCCAGGTCCAACCGCCCATCCACGCTGGGCACGCTGGCGAACTCGGCATCGGCCGCGTCCGGCGCGCTCACCGCCGCGTCGTGCAGGTACAACGTTGGCGCCCCACCCTCGCGCACGCGGCTGCATTCCAGCGAGCGCAGGCGCGAATCCAGCACCACGCGCAGTGGCGGCAGCACCTCGGTGTCGGCCAGGCGCACGGTCAGCATCGGGTCGTCGGCCAGCACGGTGTCGGCACCGGTCAGGATGGCGCCCGCGCGTGCGCGCCAGTGCTGCACGTCTTCGCGTGCGGCCGCGCCGGTGATCCACTTCGACGTTCCATCGGCCATCGCGGTGCGGCCATCCAGGCTGGCGGCCAGCTTCACCCGCAGCCACGGGCGGCTGCGCTCCACCCGCGACAAGAAGCCCTTGTTCAATTCGCGCGCCTGCGCGGCCATCAGACCTTCGGCGACGTCAATGCCCGCCGCGCGCAGCAGATCGAAGCCACCGCCATCGACCTGCGGGAACGGATCGCGCATGGCAGCGACTACGCGCGATACGCCGGCTTCGATCAGTGCCAGCGCACACGGGGGCGTGCGGCCGTAGTGTGCGCAGGGTTCCAGGGTGACGTAGGCGGTAGCGCCACGCGCCTCGTCGCCCGCTTCGCGCAGCGCAAACACTTCGGCGTGCGGGCCGCCGGCACGCTGGTGCCAGCCCTGCCCGACCACGCGCTCGCCGTGGGCGATCACGCAGCCGACCATGGGGTTGGGGCGGGTGGTGTAGGCGGCACGCTCGGCCAGACGCAGCGCGTTGGCCATGTGCAGGTGGTCGAGGGCGGAGAACGGGGTGGTCATGGCGCCATGGTAACGCCGCCGGTGTGGATACATGCCATGCGTGGATGGACGCCTCGGTGCCAACCAAGGTTGGCACCCACCAAGCCAGTAGATCCACGCCATGCGTGGATGGGCGCCTCAGTGCCAACCAAGGTTGGCACCTACCATGGCGGTGGCGGTCAGCCTTTCTTCTTCTTGGTCAGGGCGATCACATCGCCCAGCAGCTGCAGCTGTTCGGTGCTGGACGGCAGGTCGCGCTCCAGCTTCTCGATCTCCTCGCGGAAATCGGCCACGTCTTCGAAACTGCGGTACACCGAAGCAAACCGCACATAGCCGACATGATCGAGCTTGCGCAGTTCGTTCATCACGAACTCGCCCACCTTGATCGAGGGCACTTCGCGTTCGCCACTGATGCGCAGCTGATGCACCACCGCGCGCACCGCCGCTTCGATCTTTTCTTCCGGCACCGCGCGCTTCTGCAGCGCGCGGTCGAAGCCGGCGCGTACCTTGCGCTGGTCGAACGCCTCGCGCGTGCCGTCGCTCTTGACGATGGCCGGCAGCTTCAGCTCGACGGTTTCCAGCGTGCTGAAGCGCTCGTTGCAGGCCTCGCACTCACGCCGACGACGGATCGTCGCGCCGTCTTCAGAGACGCGCGAGTCGATGACCCGGGTATCGGCATGTTGGCAGAAGGGGCAATGCATGGAACGCCTGGCTCAGGGGACGAACGAGCTGCCACGGTCATGGCAGCGTCGCAACGGTACCTGAGAAGCCCTTGGGCGGCAAATAGTTGTCCACGTCACACCGTGTTCGGGGCATGCCGCAGCCATAGCAGATGCGCTACGGGCACCAGCAGCGGCGGCCCCAGCACCAGATAGCCCAGCACCTGCCAGGGGCTGCCGGTGGCCCAGGCAAAACCGATGTAGCCCACCACGCCCAGCGCGGCCAGCCCGCCCAGCACCAGCCCGATCCACGGCAGCGCGCGGGTGTGCCGCAATGCCGCGCGACCCTGCCGCAGGTAGCACACGCTCAGCCACAGCCAGCCGACCAGGCCCGCCAGGCCAGCGGCCGACCACAGGAACAGCACGGTGCCCTCGTCGCCACGCATGAAGGCGCTGCGGGTGAGGAAGGTATAGACCCCGAAGCCCGCCACCAGGCCGCCGGCCAGCAGCGCGGGCAGCCCGAACAGCAGGCCATGCGCGATGTAGATGCGCCGATGCGTGCGCTCATGCATGGTCGCGGCCCTGTGCGGCGGACGATGCCGGGCCCAGCCAGCGCAGCCAGAACAGCACGGTGGCGGGCACCAGCAACGAGGGACCGGCGAACAGGCTGTTCAGTACCGTCAGGCCCAGTTCGGAGAAATAAGTCAGTGCCAGCACCAGCATCGGCAGCGTGGCCAGCATGCCCAGGGCCAGCTGCCACCACCAGCCCGACCAGGCCGCGCGCAGGCCAGCGAAGCCCTCGCGCAGCCAGAATGTACTGAGCATCACCCAGGCCAGCAGGCCCGACAGCCCGGCCAGCCCCCACAGCAGCAGGCCGCTGCCGAAGCGCAGGCTGTCTGCATCGACGCGGATGAAGGCGAACACGCCCATCATGGCGGCGATGAAGGCGCCGACCGCGCCCAGCAGCAGGCTGGGCAGGCCGAACAGCACCGCCAGGGCGATGTAGATGCGTTTGAGACGGCGCTCGTCCATGCGCGGGATTCCTGCTGGCGGGGTCAGAGCCCTTTCCTTCGGAAAGGGATCCGACCCCTGGGTCGGCTGGCGGGGTCGGATCCCTTTCCGTCAGGAAAGGGCTCTGACCCCGGCATCAATCAGCCGTAGACCGGGTACTTGCGGCACTGCGCGCTGACGGCATCGCGCACGCGGGCGATGACGGCTTCATCGGCCGGAGCGTCGAGCACGTCGGCGATCCAGTTGGCCAGGTCCACGCAGTCCTGTTCGACATACCCGCGGGTGGTGACCGCCGGGGTGCCCAGGCGCAGGCCCGAGGTCACGAACGGCGAACGCGGATCGTTCGGCACCGAGTTCTTGTTCACGGTGATGTGGGCCTTGCCCAGCGCGGCTTCCGCGTCCTTGCCGGACACGTCCTTGCCGATCATGTCGACCAGCATCAGGTGGTTCTGGGTGCCGCCGGAAACAATCTTGTAGCCACGCGCGATGAGCGTGGTGGCCATCGCCTGGGCGTTCTTCACCACCTGCTGCTGGTAGGCCTTGAAGCCCGGCTCGAGCGCTTCCTTGAAGGCCACGGCCTTGCCGGCGATCACGTGCATCAGCGGGCCGCCCTGGATGCCCGGGAACACGATCGACTGCAGCTTCTTGACCAGGTCTTCGTCAGCACCCTTGGCCACGATGATGCCGCCGCGCGGGCCGCGCAGAGTCTTGTGGGTGGTGGAGGTGACTACGTGCGCGTGTTCCAGCGGGCTGGGGTACACGCCGGCGGCGACCAGGCCGGCCACGTGGGCCATGTCCACGAACAGGTAGGCACCGACCTTGTCGGCGATGGCGCGGAAGCGCGCCCAGTCGATCACCTGCGAGTAGGCGGAGAAACCGGCCACGACCATCTTCGGCTTGTGCTCCAGGGCCAGGCGCTCGACTTCGTCGTAGTCGATCAGGCCCTGGTAGTTCACGCCGTACTGCACGGCATTGAACAGCTTGCCCGAGGCATTGACCTTGGCACCGTGGGTCAGGTGCCCGCCGTGGGCCAGGCTCATGCCCAGGATGGTGTCACCCGGCTGCAGCAGGGCGAAGTACACGGCCTGGTTGGCCTGCGAGCCGCTGTGCGGCTGCACGTTGGCATAGTCGGCGCCAAACAGCTGCTTCAGGCGGTCGATCGCCAGCTGCTCGGCGATATCCACGTACTCGCAGCCACCGTAGTAGCGCTTGCCCGGGTAGCCTTCGGCGTACTTGTTGGTCAGCTGGCTGCCCTGGGCTTCCATCACCGCCGGGCTGGTGTAGTTCTCGCTGGCGATCAGCTCGACGTGGTCTTCCTGGCGCTGGGTTTCGGCGGCGATGGCCTTGGCCAGTTCGGGATCGTAGGTTTCGATGCGGACGTCACGCGGGAACATCGGTCACTCCAGGCAGTAGGGGGACAGCGGGCCCGTAATTGTAAGCGCGCCGGGGGGCGGCGGCGACCGCGGCCAACGGGGCTTGGCGCCGCGTACATGGCATGATGTGCTGGCCCTGCTGCGTGCCGGCAGCCCCGTGGGCGCTTCGCGCGGCCTGGCCACCCAATTCCAGGAAGCGTGACCGGCTTCCTTGCTATTTCATGTTTTTTCATTCAGTAACCTAAAGACTGCCGATCTGCGGCCGATACGCCCTGTCCAAACAGGGGAAATCACGCGTGATCCATTCGTACCAGGCTTCGCCGGCAATGACGCTGGCTGTTCGTCGCACCACTGCTTCCACCCGCCGCCGGGCGGCCTGCACCTCGCTGCTGGCGCTGGCCGTGGGCCTGGCCATGAGCGGCCAGGCGGCCGCGCAGGCCACGGTCATCACCGAGCGCGATCCCTCGGTACTGGACGGCGCCTGGTTCGCGCCGGGCGGCTGGACCAACGGCACCCCGCAGCTGACCGTTGAAAACTACGCGTACATCGACAGCCCGATCCCGGTCGTGGTGGATGTACCCAACGCTGTGTCGTGGCGGATCGACGTCGGCCACGCCAGCAGCGGCGAACTGCTGATCCACGATGGCGGCATCCTGGAGAGCACGGCCATCTTCATCGCCACCCAGGCCGGCTCCACCGGCAAGGTGACCGTGACCGGTGCCGGATCGAAGTGGATCGGCAACAACAGCATTGGCGTGGGCCACTTCGGCAACGGCACGCTGGACGTGCTGGCCGGTGGTGAAGTGGACAACGCACAGGGCACCTGGGTGGCCTCTGAACTGGGCAGCACCGGCGTACTGACCGTGGCCGATGCCGGTTCGCGCTTTGCCACCGATCTGATCCACGTGGGCGCGCAGGGCACGGGCACGGTAAACGTACGCGCCGGCGGCAGCTTCGAGACCGGCGTGGCGCGCCTGGGCAGCTACGCCGCCGTGGCCCACGGCGAAGCACTGGTAACCGGCAGCGGTTCCAGCTGGTTGAACAACAGCGACCTGCTGATCGGCTTGACCGGCACCGGCCGCATGGTGGTTGAAGACGGCGCGACGCTGACCGTGCTGGGCAGCACCCAGCTGGCCCAGCAGCGCCACACCCCCGGCGTTTCCGATGCCGTGCTGGAACTGCGCGGCGCCGGCACGCACGCCAGCACCGGCTACATTGCCGTGGGCCAGAACGGCGTGGCCGAACTGAACGTGCTGGACGGCGCGCAGCTGACCGCCGGCGATGTGGGCGTGGGCGAAAACACGCTGGGCGACGGCACCTTCCGCATGGCCGACGCAGGCAGTTCGGCCAGCATCGGCCGCCTGACCATCGGCAACTTCGGCACCGGCGCGGTGCAGGTGAGCGACGGTGCGGTTCTGAACGTTGCCGGCGTGCTGGGCTTGGGCGGCGCCAGCGGCAGCAGCGGTTCGCTCACCGTTGGCCCGCAGGGCACGCTGAACCTTGCCGGCGGGCAGATCTACCGTGGCGGCGGCAGCGCCAGCGTGCTGATCGACGACGGCACCCTGCACTTCACCAACACCGCCTTCACCAGCAACGTGGACATGCAGTTGAACGGCATTGCTACGCTGGACACCGACCAGGTCGATGCACTGTTCAGCGGCACCCTGACCGGTGCCGGCACGCTGCGCAAGATCGGCAGCGGCACCCTGACCAGCTACGCCGACAACCGCTACAACGGCGGCACCCTGGTGGAACAGGGCACGCTGGTGCTGGCCGGCAACGGCGCGATCCGCGGTTCGTTGGACGTGGCCTCGGGCGCGACGCTGAAGCTGCAGCGCAACGGACATACCGTGTTCGCCAATGTGCTGTCCGGCGCCGGCGATGTGGTCAAGCTGGACGCGGGCCTGCTGACCCTGCTGGGCGACAGCAGTGGCTTTACCGGCACCACCCGCGTGCAGGCCGGTGCCATGGAAGTGCGCGGCAGCATCGGTGGCCTGGTCGACATGGCCGCCGGCACCGAACTGACCGGTACCGGTGAACTGAGCAATGTGATCATCCGCAGCAATGCCAGCCTGGCCCCGGGCGTGACCGGCGCCACCGGCAGCTACGACCTGCTGTCGATGACCGGCAACCTGCTGATGGAAAACGGCTCGCGCTACCTGGTGGATGTGGGCGCCGACGGCGGCAGTGACCGCGTGCTGGTCGGTGGCACGGCCACCCTGCAGGGCGGCAACACGCTTGCCCTGGCCAGCAACGGCGACTGGTCGCCGAGCACCCGTTATACGATCCTGAGCGCGGCGCAGGGCGTGCAAGGTACCTTCTCGGGTGTTTCCACCACCCTGGCCTTCCTGAGCCCGACGCTGGACTACGACGCCAGCAACGTCTACCTGACCCTGGCCCGCAACGACATCGCGATGCCGGACATCGAACTGGCCTTCCCGGACGTTGTGGTGAACGACAACCAGAAGGCCGTGGCCGGCGCGGTGGAAGCGCTGGGCAATGGCAACGCGGTCTATGACGCGGTGGTTCGCCTGGACGTGGCCGATGTGGTGCCCGCGTTCGACAGCCTGTCCGGCGAGATCCATGCGGCCAGTCGCGGCGCCCTGCTGCAGAACCGCTTCCTGCACGATGGCATTGACCGCCATCTGGATGGTGCGGCGATGGCCGGGCAGATCGCCCCGGGCGTGCGCGCGTGGGTGGCCGGCAGCAGCAGCCAGCGGCGTACCGATGCCAGCGCGCAGAACGCCGGGCTGCGCAGTTCACAGCACGGGCTGATGGCCGGTGCCGGCTGGATGTTCGGCGATGCACTGGAACTGGGCGTGGCCGCGGGCCAGCAGCAGCTGGTCAGCCGCCTGGCCCAGCGCGATGCACGCGCCGAGACCGACAGCACCGAGTACGGCGTGTACGGCCAGTACCGCTGGCAGGGCCTGAGCCTGCGTGCGGGTGTCAGCCGCGCCGACTACCGCACCGACAGCACCCGCACCGCGCAGGTGGGCAGCACGCTGTCCGAAAGCCTGGCCGCGCGCGAAGACGCCACCGGCACCAGCGCCTTCCTGCGTGCTGGCTGGACCTTCGGCGGTCCGCGCCTGCAACTGACCCCGGAACTGGAACTGGCCCAGGTGCGCCTGCGCAGCGAAGGCAGCCAGGAACACGGCGGGCACAGTGCCCTGCAGCTGGATGGCCAAACCGCCCGCTACCGCACCGGCCTGGCCGCGCTGCGCGCGGACTGGGACATCAGTGGCGGCCAGCGTGACCGTGCGGCACTGACCGCGCGCGTGGGCTGGCAGGTGGCCGGCGGTGATCGCCTGCCGCAGGTCGCGGCGCGCTTCGTGGAAGGTACGCAGGACTTCGGCATTGCCGCCGCACCGCTGGCCCGCCGCAGTGCGCTGGCCCAGCTGGGCGTGGCGGTCAGCCCGACCGACAACAGCCGTCTGTCGTTGCAGATGCAGGGGCAGCGCGGTGATGGCCAGCGCGATGTCGGCGCACAGCTGGATCTGTCGGTGGCGTTCTAAGTGCTGAAAGGGGTCGGAGCCTTTTCCGCTGGAAAAGGATCCGACCCCGGGCTGGTGGGGTGGGGCTCCGTACCCCCCGGGGGGGGGCCGCCCCCGGTGGTGGCTTCG
>NZ_JACVUD010000069.1:0-24025 GCF_016624905.1 Stenotrophomonas sp. S49
CCGCATGGATGCGGCTGCCAAGCCTACAAGGACGTACTTGCGGCGTCCCCGCAATCCGACACCGCCCCGCCATCCCACGGAATGCCGCTTTTGACGTTGACGTTGACGTTGACGTTGCATTGAGCAGGTGCAGGCCGCAGCCCTGCAAAAACCCCCTCACCGCAACTGGCTGTCCTTGCTGCCGCGGCGGTTGTAGCCGGCGTGTGCCTGTTCTTCGTCGTCCAGCGCCTGCTGGCACGCCACGCACAGGCGAACACCGGGCACGGCCTGGCGCCGCGCCAGCGGAATCGGCGCGTCGCATTCTTCACAGTGTTCCAGACCCGGCCCCTGGCGCAGCTGGCGCCGCGCACGGGCAATAGCATCGTCAACGGTGGCGTCGATCTGGTCCTGGACCGCGCCGTCGCCCGCCCAACCGGTGGCCATCACTCACCTCCGCAACTGTCAGGTACATCCCTGATATGGGGACCGTACCCGTGACTGCAATCGGCAGCACCGGGCCCCGCCCGGCGTGCTGGCGGCCGGTTCAGCCGCGCCCTACCAGACCAGATCGTCCGGCACCTGGAACTGGGCGTAGTAGGCGTCGTCCTCGGCGTTGCCGGTGGAAATCTCGGCGGTCGAGCCCGGCTGGCCGTGGTCGACGATGATCGCCTCCGGCGCACGCTCGCGCACCTTCTCGGCAGCGGCACGCGGCAGCAGGGCGTAGCCCTCGCCGTGGGCGACGATGACCAGCACGCCCACCGACAGCGCCTTGCGCAGCTTGGGGTCGATCAGCAGCGTGCGGATCGCCGCGCCATCGCTGAAGCGATACTCGTCATCACCCTTGTGCGGCACCGCGTGGGCCGTGATGATCTGCTTGGCCTGCGCCTTCTGTTCAGCCTGGCGGGCCTGGGCATTGCGCTCGGCCGCCAGGGCGCGGTCGCGTTCGACCTTCTCGGCGCGCGCGCGTTCAGCTTCGCGCTGCACCTCGGCCGAGGCCGATTCCGCCTTGCCCTGCCGCGCCTTGGCCTGTTCACGCGCGGCAGCACTGGCCTGCGACTTCTTGGCCAGGCCGGCCTTGAGCAATTGTTCCTGCAGCGCGTTGGGCTTTGCCATGGTCGGTCGGTACCGCGTGTAATCTTGGAAGCCCCATTCTACCGACGCCCCGCCGCCCCTGCATGGCTGTCCTGAAGTACCTCACCGGTTATCCCGAGCCCCTGGTGGCCCAGATCAGCGAACTGCTGGCCCAGGGCAAGCTCGGCCCCTGGCTGCAGCAGCGCTACCCCGATCCGCACGAGGTGCGCAGCGACCGCCAGTTGTACGACTACACACAGGAACTGAAGGACCGCTACCTGCGCAAGTCGGTGCCGCTCAACAAGGTCTGCTACGACAACACCCTGGAAGTGATCAAGCACGCACTGGGCACGCATACCGCCATCTCCCGCGTGCACGGCGGTCGCCTCAAGGCCAGTCGCGAGATCCGCATCGCCACCGTGTTCCGCCAGGCCCCGGCCGCGTTCCTGCGCATGATCGTGGTGCATGAGCTGGCGCACCTGAAGGAAGCCGACCACAACAAGGCCTTCTACCAGCTCTGCCAGCACATGGAGCCGGATTACCTGCAGCTGGAGTTCGACACCCGCCTGTACCTGACCGAGCTGGCCAACCGCAGCCAGCGCTGACCGGCCGCACCAGCTACACTGCGCGCCCCCTGACCGACCTGCCCGCCATGGAACCGATCCGCCTCGACAAACGCCTGTCCGCCCTGCTCGGCATCCCGCGCGGGGAAGCGCGGCGCTATGTGGAAGGTGGCTGGGTGACCGTGAACGGCGAAGTGGTGGAACAGCCGCAGCGCCCGGTGGATGAGGACGCGGTGATCGTGGTGGCCGAGCAGGCCAGCGATGAAAAGGCCGAACGGGTGAGCATGCTGCTGCACAAGCCGGCGGGCATGGCGGCCGAGGCATTGTGCGCACTGGTCAGCAGCGCGACGCGCAGCGAACTGGATGCCAGCGGCACCCGCGCCCTGCAGCGCCACTTCCACGGCCTGCAACTGGCCGCCGCACTGCCGGCCGCCGACAGCGGCCTGGTAGTAGTCAGCCAGGACCCGGCCACGCTGGCCCACCTGCAGCGCAACCTGGGCCGCACCGAGCAGGAATACCTGGTGGATGTGGCCGAAGGCGGCCCCGAACGTGGCCCGTGGCTGCTGGCGCGCCTGCAGCAGGAAGCCGGCGGGCCCAAGGTCAGCTGGCAGAGCGAGCAACGCCTGCGCTTTGCCGGCAAGGGCCTGACCGCCAAAGGCCTGCGCGTGGCGGTGACCGCTGCCGGGCTGCAGGTGACGGCGGTGCGCCGGCTGCGCATCGGCCGCGTGGCGCTGGGGCCGCTGGTGCCGGGGCAGTGGCGCTACCTGGGCAGCGACGAGCGCTTCTGAGCCCGCCACGGGGTCGGATGCCGTGCCGCGGGCAAGGGCTCTGACCCCACAAAGCGCCATCCACGCAGGGCGTGGATCCACTAGCATGGTGGCATGAGACTGCTGCGTATCGTCGCCATCATCATTGCTGCGCTGGTGCTGCTGGTGTTGTCGGGCCTGCTGCTGGCCGACCATCTCACCCCCAGCTCACGCGGGCCCGCATCGCAGGTGCTGCCACTGCAGCCGGCGCAGACGGCGATCGATCGCCAGCTGGCGCCGCTGCTGGCCGCCCACCCCGACCAATCCGGCGTGGCCTTCCTCAGCGATGGACTGGATGCCTTCGCCGCGCGCGCCGTCATAACCGAACAGGCCGGCCGCAGCCTGGACCTGCAGTACTACATCTGGCACGACGACCGGGTGGGCCACCTGATGGCCAAGGCGCTGCACGACGCCGCCGCGCGCGGCGTGCGGGTGCGCCTGCTGCTGGATGACATGAATGCCAAGGACAAGGACGCGCTGATGCTGGCGCTCGATGCGCACCCGAACATCGAGATCCGCCTGTACAACCCATTCCGCAACCGCAGCGGCATCGCCCGTACGCTGGAACTGGTGCAGCGCGCCTTCAGCGTGAACCACCGCATGCACAACAAGAGCTGGATCGCCGATGGCCGCGTGGCCATCGTCGGCGGCCGCAACATCGGCGAGGAATACTTCAGCGCGCGCGACGATGTGAACTTCCAGGACCTGGACCTGGTCGTGGCCGGCCCCGCCGTGCAGCAGGCCAGCGCCATCTTCGATGCGTACTGGAACAGCGACGCCGCCGTTCCGATCAGCGCGCTGGCGCACTACAGCCAGGCGCAGCTGCGCGTGCTGCTGCAGCAGTCCGACCGCGATGCACTGCATGACAGCAGCCGTCCCTACCTGCAGCGCGTGGCCAGCTCGCGTGCGCTGCGCCAGCCCGGCCCCGAGCCCCTGCACTGGAGCGCCCAGGTGCGCATCCTGTCCGATCCGCCAATGAAACACCGCGACGATGCACGCCAGGGTTGGCTGGTGACCGCGCTGGCCGCGCAGTTGCAGTCCGCCCAGCACGGCGCGCTGCTGGTCTCGCCCTACTTCGTGCCCGGTGCCGAAGGCCTGCAGGGTCTGTCGGCCATGGCCGCACGCGGTGTGCAGGTGGGCGTGGTGACCAACTCGCTGGCCGCCAACGATGTGGCCGCGGTGCACGGCGGCTACATGGGCTACCGCGTGCCGTTGCTGCGGGCCGGCGTGCAGCTGTACGAACTGAAGGCGCACGGCGAGCCGGGCGACAGCAGCCTGTTCGGCAGCAGTGGCGCCAGCCTGCATACCAAGGCCTTCGTCGTCGACGACCGCCGCGGCTTCGTCGGATCGTTCAACCTCGACCCGCGCTCGGCCTACCTGAACACGGAAATGGGCGTGCTGTTCGACGATCCCGTGCTGGGCGCGCGCCTGCGCCAAGAGTACCTGCGGCTGGCCGACCCGCAGCACAGCTGGTGGCTGGCGCTGGGCGCCGGCAACGAGCTGCGCTGGCTGGAGCGGCAGCCGCCGCCGCACTGGGTAGGGCGCGAGCCCGGCAGTTCACTGGGCAAACGCTGGACCGCGCGGGTGATCAGCTGGCTGCCGGTGGAATCGCAGCTGTAGCGCTTACGGCACGGGCGCCCCACTGCCCTCGGCGCCGGCTTCATCCAGCGTTTCCACCGCGCGCCCGTGCAGGCGTCGCCAGATCCAGCGCAGCGCGTGCGGCGGCGCCGAAGGCAGCTGTTCCAGCAGGGCCTGCATGCGTACCTGGCTGCCATGGCCATGCCGGCACAGCAGGCTGGCCGCGGCCGCCGCACTGCCCAGGCGCAGGCTGTCGGCCAGCGGCCCCTGCGCATCGGCGGCCAGCGCCTGGTGCACCGGTTCGGGCAGGTCCCAGGCGGCGGCCACGCGTTGCGCCAGCGGCAAGGACCAGCGCTGCAGCAGGTTCAGTGCCAGCGCCGCATCCACCGTGCTGCCGCGGCCCTGCGCTTCCTGCAGCACCTGCCGCATCACCAGCGCCGCGCCCAGCCCCTGCACCAGCCCCAGCCACTGCGCGGCGAACGCATCGCCGAAGGTGACGGTGCGCGCGTGGTCGGCCGCGGCGCGCGAGGCCAGCAGCGCGTGTTCCCAGATGATGGTGCTGAACTGCGGGAAGACATCGCACTGCACCTGCATGACCGGCTGTACCAGCACGGCGCTGATGATCTGCCGCACCCCTTCGGTACCGACCAGGGCGACCGCGCGCTGCAGGCTTTCCACCGGCCGTTCGTGCACCTTGTAGGCCGGGCTGTTGGCAATGCGCAGCAGGTTGCCGGTCAGCACCGGGTCCTGGCCGATGATGGCGGCCATCACCCGCGCCGACGCGGCATCGTCGTTGACGGTCTGGATCAGCTGCGGCAGCAGTTGCGGGCGGCGCGGCAGCTGCCGGGTGGCCCAGTCGCGGTCCTGCAGGGCGCGGTCCACCGCCTCGGCCAGTGGCGAGCTGCCCTCCCCCGCCGGTTCGCCCACCAGATGCGGGGAAAGGGCGAGCGCATGCAGGCTGCGCTGCAGGTGCGCGGCGATGTCGCCGGCGGCCAGCGGCTCGCCCGGCAAAGGACCGGCGGCCGGCCGGACAAACGATTCGGCCCCGCGCACCGGCGTGGCCGCGCGCCTGCCCGCCAGCCAGGCCGTCATGGCCTGCCACCAGACCGGCCTCACCGGCGCCCGCCGTGTTGTTGCACTGCTGCTGCCACTGCCTGCACCCGCGCCTTCTTCACATTCGGCGACCTGCCGTCGTCGCAGCATCGGCCGCGCTTTCATCTTCTTTAATGCAGCCGCCCCGGCCGTGCACGGCATCGGCCGGGCGAATGGACTAGAATGGCGCCGCGCGACCCGTCCCCCAGCCATGACGACGTCGCTTTTTTTGTTTTGGGACCCTACCGTTCATTGGCAGTTCGCTGCAGTTCGCCGCTGATCGCGCCATCGGAGACGCCATGCTATTCGAAACCCTCGCCACCACCGGTCATGAGCAGGTGGTGTTCTGCCACAGCCAGGATGCCGGCCTGAAGGCGATCATCGCCATTCACAACACCACCCTGGGCCCGGCCCTGGGCGGCGTGCGCATGCGCCCCTACGCCAGCACCGACGAGGCCTTGAACGACGTGCTGCGGCTCAGCCGCACCATGACCTACAAGAACGCCCTGGCCGGCCTGAACGTGGGCGGCGGCAAGGCGGTGATCATCGGCGACCCGAAGGTGGACAAGACCGAGGTGCTGTTCCGCGCGTTCGGCCGCTACGTCGACTCCCTGGGCGGCCGCTACATCACCGCCGAAGATGTCGGCACCGATGTGAACGACATGGAGAACATCTACCTGGAAAGCCAGTTCGTGACCGGCGTGCACCAGGTCCATGGCGGTTCTGGCGACCCGGCCCCGTTCACCGCCTATGGCGCGCTGCAGGCGCTGATGGCGGCACTGCGTTTCAAGTTCGGGCACGAAGAAGTGGGCAAGACCAGCATTGCCGTGCAGGGCCTGGGCCACATCGGCATGGAACTGGTGAAGCTGCTGCGTGACCGCGGCGCCAAGCTCTACGTGACCGACCTGGACAGCGCGCTGGTGGATCGTGCGGTCAGCGATTTCGGCGCCGAAGCGGTCAAGCCCGATGAGATCCACGAAGTGAACGCCGACGTGTTCGCCCCGTGTGCGCTGGAAGGGGCGATCAATGCCGACACCCTGCCGCGGATCAAGGCGAAGATCATCTGCGGCACCGCCAACAACCAGCTGTCCAGCCTGGACATCGGCGATGAGCTGCACGCCCGCGGCATCCTGTACGCACCGGATTACGCGGTGAACGCCGGCGGCGTGATGAATGTGTCGCTGGAAATCGACGGCTACAACCGCGAACGGGCGATGCGCCTGATCCGCAGCATCTACCACAACCTGACGCGCATCTTCGAACTGTCGCAGCGCGAGAACATCGCGCCGCAGCGCGCGGCCGACCGCATTGCCGAAGCGCGCATCCAGTCCATCGGCAAGCTGAAGATGCCGCTGGGCCGCAGCACCCCGCGCCTGGGCAACCTGCGCGGCGGTTGATGGACGCTGGCCACGCCCGGCAGCCTGCCGGGCGTGATCACCCAACACCGCGTCAGAACGCGGCGCTGTAGCGCAGTGCGACCTGGCTCAGTTCGCCGCGCGGGCCGAAGCGCTGGTCGTAACCGAAGCTGAGGCGGCTGTTGCGGCTCAGCCACGATTCCACCGACAGACCCAGCAGGCCACCGGAGCGCATCGGCTGCAACCCGGCCATCGGCGCCCAGGCATCGATGCCGACGAAGCTGGCCTGCGCATCCATGCCCTGGCTGGACAACTGCTGCTGCCATTCGGCGTAGCCACGCAGCGCCCAGTTGCGCCACTGGCGCTCGGCGCGCACACCGGCCAGTGCCTGGCTGCGGCTGCTGGCGTCGCCTGCGCTGCGCAGGCCGAAGCCCAGGCCACCCTGTTCGCTGAAGCGATCGCTGTCCACGCGGGTGTAGTCGGCGCCCAGGTACGGGGTCAGCGAGGCACCGGCCCAGCCGAAGCGATAACCGGCCTCCACGCTGGCCGTGCTGAAGTTGCCACCGTAGCGGGCGTTGACCCCGTACTGACCGGCCCCCAGCAGCAGCTGGCGATCGATCTCGCGGTTGAACTGGCCGGCACCCAGCTGGCCCAGCGCATACGCACCGCCGGCATTCCAGCCGGCGTACAGCTGCGCCTGCGACTGCCGGTCGCGGCCGCGATCGCTGCCCCAGGCGCGATTGCCGAAGCTGCGCGTTTCACCGAAGGCAAAGCCCAGCACGCCGTTGCTGCCCAGTGCGGTGTCCTGGCCCATCATCCAGCCATGGGTGTCGGCGCCGCTGGCCGAGAAGCTGCCCTGGCCGGCTTCGCCCAGCGCGTTCTGCCAGGCACCGGCCAGGCGCGGTGCGCCCTGCACCTGGCCGAAGCGGGCGGACAGCGCGCGGCGGCCCAGATCGATGCTGTCGAAGGTGGCCGCCGTAGCCAGCGCATGCGCCTTGCCGGACAGGCTGTCCAGGCTCTGCTGCAGCGCCAGGTTGCCCTGCACGCCCTGCAGCGCGCCTGCGCCCTGGGCGAACACGCCGGTGACGTCGGTCCCATCGTCGAGCGCTTCGAACGCGCGTTCCACGCGCGAGGCCGAGGCCTGGGTACTGGCGCCCAGGCCGGCCGCCGATGCCGCGCTGACCACGTTGACCCGGTCGATGTTCAGGGTGACGTCGTTGCTGCCATAGCTGAGCCATGCATCCAGCAGGCTGCCCGCGTTGAGGCTGTTGCTGACCGCGTTGAACATGCCGCTGACGCCCTGACCGGCCTGCAGCACGGTCTGGGTGCGGCCGGCAGCCGGCACGTAGCCGCTGACGACACTGGACACGTGCACGTCGCCACCCTGCAGGGTGGCCCTGCCGGTGATGGCAAGTGGGCTGGAACCGAGCGAGATCATCAACCGCGCGCCGTCGCGGTGCAGGTAGTTGCCTTCGATGGTGGCGCTGCTGTTGGCATCGCGCACGATCACCATCGCCGCGTTGTCCACGTTGCCCTTGACCCGGGTGGTGCCGGTCATGAACTGCAGCGCGGCCGCATTGGGGCTTGCCGCCTGCGCGGTGATCACCACGTTGGAAGTGATGGACGCGCCGTCGCGCAGCGCCAGCGTGCCGCGTTCGATGCGGGTGTCGCCGCTGTAGGTGTTGGTGCCGGACAGACCCAGCGAGCCTTCGCCCTGTTTGACCAGGCCGCCGCTGCCGGTGATGTTGTTGCTCCAGATCGAATTCAGGCCCAGCTGCGAGACGTTGACGGTGGTATTGCCCCAGTCGAAGCGCGCCGGGCCGTTCACGGCCTTGCCGACATTCAGCAGGCCGTAGCCGTAGATGGCGTCCACGCCTGGCGCGCCGATGTCGGTGGCCGTGCCCAGCAGGGTCTGCCGCACCAGGTCATTGTCGAAGTACGGGAAGCGTTCCCAGACCAGCGCGGCCGCGCCTGACACCAGCGGCGCGGCGAACGACGTGCCGTAATTCCACTGGTAGCCGTTGCCATTGCGCTCGGGGAACACCGCGCTGCCCGGTGCGGTCAGGCAGTAACGCGCCGCATCGCCACAGGCGTTGGCCCAGCTGGTGCGTTCGCCGGGCTTGTTGGGATCGATGGCAGTGGCTACCAGCCAGCCCTTTTCCAGATCGGCCGCCGGCAGCGAACCGCCCACGCCGCGCTGGCTGGGCAGTGCCGCCACGCTGCTGGGCTGGTCGCGGCCCTCGTTGCCCGAGGCGAACACCACCAGGCCGCCGTTGCTCATGATGAAGGGGCGGTACTCGGCCGCCACCTGCGCGGTGGTGGCCAGATCGGTCCAGTACAACCCGCCCCAGGAGTTGTTCATGATCTTCACGCCGTAGCTGATCAGGTCCTGGTGGATGCCGGCCACGCCCAGCGGGCCGCTGAAGGAGTTGCCCTGGCCACTTCCGTCATCGGTGGGCGATGTGTCGGAAATGATTCGCGCCGAGACAATCTGCGCCCCCGGTGCGATGCCGCCGGGCCAGACGCCCACGGTTGCACCGGCGGCCAGGCTGGCCACCGCGGTGCCGTGGCCGACCACGTCGTCCACGTTCAGATTGTTGCGTGCCGGATCGATGTAGTTGAGGTTGGCCAGCACGCGGCCATTGAGCGCGGCCGTGTCGCGCTTCACGCCGGAATCGACGATGCCGATGCGCACGCCCTTGCCGGTCAGACCGGCCGACTGCGCGGCAAGGGCGTTGGTCTGCACCAGGTGCGCGTTCACCGCCGGCTCGGTCGGCTTGGCCGGGGTGGGTGTGGTGGGCTTCGGCGCTGGTCGCCGCGCTGAGCGCATGTGGCGGCGGGTCGATGCGTACATTGCTACCGCCACCGCCACATGCGCTCAGCGCGGCGACCAGCGCCGAAGCCAGAACCGACCTGCCCATCGTCTTACGTTCCATCGTTTCCTTCCCATGAACGTTGGCCTGCCGCAACCCCTTGCAGGCATCCAGTGCTGCCAGCGGCAGCTACCGCCGACCCTCTATACTGGGCCGACCCCCACGCAGTCTGCCGGGAAATGGCGCCGCTTCCAACGCCCGCCGTCTCCTTTCCGAACATTGCTCACGCATCAACGAGATTGCCATGTCCAACATCGTCATCGCCGCCGCCAAGCGCACCGCCATTGGCTCCTTCCTGGGCCAGTTCAACGGCGTGCCCACCCCGACCCTCGGCGCGGCCGCCATCGCCGCCGCCCTTGAGCAGTCCGGGGTACCGGCCAGCGACGTTTCCGAAGTCCTGATGGGCTGCGTGCTGTCGGCCAACCTGGGCCAGGCCCCCGCCCGCCAGGCCGCCATCGCCGCCGGCATTCCGCTGTCGGCCGGCGCGACCACCCTGAACAAGGTCTGCGGCTCGGGCATGAAGACCATCATGCTGGGCCACGACCTGATCAAGGCCGGTTCGGCCAAGGTGGTGGTGGCCGGCGGCATGGAATCGATGTCCAACGCCCCGCACATGCTGCCCAACTCGCGCACCGGCAACCGCTTCGGCAACTTCCAGGCGGTGGACCACATGGCCCACGACGGCCTGGTCAATGCCTACGACGGCAAGGCCATGGGTGAATTCGCCGAATGCGCGGTGGACAAGTACCAGTTCACCCGCGAGGAGCAGGACGCCTATTCCATCGAATCGGTGCGCCGTGCGCAGGCCGCGCAGGCCAATGGCGCATTCGCCGATGAAATCGTCGCGGTGAAGGTGGCCACCCGCAAGGGTGAGGTCGAGTTCGCCAGCGACGAGCAGCCCGGCCGTTCGGACATCGCCAAGATTCCGACCCTGCGCCCGGCGTTCAAGAAGGATGGCAGCGTGACCGCCGCCAGTTCCTCCAGCATTTCCGACGGCGCCGCTGCCGTGGTCCTGCTGGCCGAAGAGGATGCAGCCGCGCGCGGCATCACCCCGCTGGCGCGCATCGTCGGCCACGCCACCCATTCGCAGGAGCCGGAGTGGTTCACCACCGCGCCGATCGGCGCGATCCACGCCCTGCTGGCGAAGACCGGCTGGAGCCTGGACCAGGTCGACCTGTTCGAAGTGAACGAAGCCTTTGCCGTGGTGGCGATGGCCCCCATGCGTGAACTGGGCATCAGCCACGACAAGCTCAACGTGAATGGCGGCGCCTGCGCACTGGGCCATCCGATCGGCGCCTCGGGCGCACGTCTGGTGGTCACCCTGGTCAACGCCTTGCGCACGCGCGGCGGCAAGCGCGGCATCGCTACCCTGTGCATCGGCGGCGGCGAAGCGACGGCAATCGCCATCGAGTTGATCTGAAAGGAATTAACGGCGATTTCGCAAAAATGAATGCGGGAGCGCTTGACACCCAATCTTGGCTTGTCATCATGTTGTCGGCGCGCAGTTGCGCGTTGCCTAATCTAACGACGAGGATTCACACAATGAGCATCAACAAGCTGCTGGTCGCTATGTCCCTGGCCCTGGCCCTGGCCGCCTGCTCGAAGCAGGAAGCTGCCCAGGACGCCGCTGCTTCGGCCAACGAAGCCGCCACCGAAGCCCAGGCTGCTGCCGACCAGGCCGCCGCTGCCGGCGCCCAGACCGCCGACGCTGCCCAGCAGGCCGCTGACACCGCCGCCACCGCTGCCGACGCTTCGACCGACGCTGCTGCCCAGGCTGGCGCTGCTGCCACCGACGCTGCTGCCGGCGCTGCTGCCGACGCTGCCAAGGCCGGTGAAGCCACCGCCGAGCAGGCCAAGGACGCTGCTGAAGAAGCCAAGAAGTAATAACTTCTTTCTTCACGCTGTTCTGGAAAAGCCGCTGGTTCGCCAGCGGCTTTTTCTTTGCCTGAATACCGCTGTTGGCCTCGCGACCGGGCCTTCACAGGGGCCTGAATAGGCTGGCGTCCCCATCCATCGCTGTACCGGAGACCGCCATGAAGATCCGCACGCTGACCACTTCCCTGCTGGCCGCCTCGCTGGTGCTGGCCCTGGCCGCCTGCAAGGGCCCGGAAGCCGAACAGGCCCGCCAGGATGCCGCGCAGGCCGCCGACAGCGCCGGCGCCGCCGCGCGTGATGCCGTGGACCAGGCCGCCGCGGCCACCCGCGAAGCCGCTGACAAGACCGCCGCGGCTTCAGAGCAGGCCGCCGCCGATACCCAGCAGGCGCTGGACAAGGCCGCCGATGCGACCGCCAACGCCGCCGACCAGGCCAAGGCTGCGGCCAGCGATGCTGCCGCGCACGCCAGCGACGCCACCGCCGATGCCGCGCAGAAGGTGGCCGACAAGGCCCGCGATGTCGCAGATGACGCGAAGGCCAACGCCGCCCACGAAGAAGCCAAGCACTGAGCCTGACCCTGTCGCCGGGCCTGTTCGGGCCCGGCGACGTTACGGCAGGGCGCGCGCCAGCATCTCGCCCAGCTCCAGCCCCGGCGGCAAGGTCCCCAGGGCCAGGCCATGCTCGCCCTGCAAGCGGCTGCGGATGAAGGCGTCGGCCATGGGGCTTTCCGCCCGCAACAGCACGGCGGCCTGCAGCAGCAGCGCCGTGCGCTCGCAGAAGGCGCGTGCCTGCCCCTCATCGAACCCGGGTGATTCTTCCCAGCGCTGCAGCGCCTGCGAGTAGCGCAGGTCGGCATCGGCCGCCGCCTGCAGTTCCTGTTGCAGGGCGGCCATTGTTTCGGGCTCACGCGCCAGCGCGCGCAGCACGTCCAGGCACTGGATGTTGCCACTGCCTTCCCAGATCGAATTCAACGGCGCCTGCCGGTACAGGCGCGGCAGCATCGACTCTTCCACGTAGCCAGCGCCGCCCAGGCATTCCTGCGCCTCGTTGACGAAGGCCGGGGCGCGCTTGCACAGCCAGTACTTGCCCAGCGCCGTGCCCACCCGCGCCAGCGCGGCTTCTGCCGGATCGATGCCGGCGCGATCCACCGCGCGGGCGATGCGCATGGCCAGCACCGTGGCCGCCTCCGATTCCAGCGCCAGATCGGCCAGCACGTTGGTCATCAGCGCATGGTCCACCAGCGGTTTGCCGAACGCGCGCCGGTGCCGTGCATGGTGCAGCGCCTGGGCCAGGGCCATGCGCATTTCCGCCGCCGCGCCCAGCATGCAGTCCAGCCGGGTCATCATCACCATGCCGATGATGGTGGCCACTCCGCGCCCTTCCTCGCCCACGCGCCAGGCCTGTGCACCGCAGAACTCCACTTCGCTGGACGCATTGGCCCAGTCGCCCAGCTTGTCCTTCAAGCGCATCAGCCGGAACGCGTTGCGGTCACCATCGGCCAGGCGGCGTGGCATCAGCAGGCAGGTCAGCCCACCGGGGGCCTGTGCCAGTACCAGGAAGCCATCGCTCATCGGCGCGGAGAAGAACCACTTGTGGCCCGACAAGCGATAACGCTCGCCGTCGATCGGCTCGGCGTGGGTGCTGTTGGCACGCACGTCCGAACCGCCCTGCTTTTCGGTCATGCCCATGCCCAAGGTGATGCCGGCCTTGTCGGCCACCGGCACATCGCGCGAATCGTAGACCGGCGCGGCCGCCTTGCGTGCCCATTCGGCCAGGTGCGGCTGCGAGCGCAGCACCGCCACCGCGGCGTGGGTCATGGTGAGCGGGCAACTGGTGCCCGCTTCGGCCTGGTGATGCAGGTAGCTCAGCGCCGCGCGCGCCACGTGTGCGCCCGGTTGCGGTTCGTGCCAGGACAGCCCGGCCACGCCGTGCTGCTTGGCCGTGCCCATCAGCTGGTGGTACGCCGGATGGAACTCCACCAGATCGATGCGGTGCCCCTGCGCATCGTGCGTGCGCAGGCGCGGCCGGTCGCGGTTGGCATCGAACCCCAGGCGGTACAGCTCATCGCCGGCCAGTGCGCCATACACCGCCAGGCGCGGTGCGAAGGCACCGCCGCCCTCACGTTGCACTGCGTCCACCAGCGCGACATCGTCGGTCCATAACTGCCGCCCGGCGAACGGTGGTGGCTGGTTCAGCACCACGTGCGTTTCGTAGGGAACGTTGCTGCTGAAGCCCGGTCCGTTCATCCATTGCTTCCCGTTGCGGAAAAGGAGCCCCTCGATTGTGCCGCATCGTCCGGCCAGCGCCCGTTCAGCGCGGTTCTCACCGCCTGCACGAGCGCCGCGCCAGAGTGGGCACATGAGCGACAACGAAGATCTGGTGGTATTGCGGCCAGAAGGGCTGTACTGCGCCGCCGGCGATTTCCACATCGACCCGTGGCGGCCGGTGCCGCGCGCGGTCATCACCCATGGCCATGGTGACCACGCGCGCCCGGGCATGGGCGAGTACCACTGCAGCACCGGCAGCGTGCCGATCCTGCGCTGGCGCTTGGGCGATGTGCCGCTGCACGCGCATGCCGAAGGCACGCCCTTTTCGCTGGGCCGGGTGCAGGTATCGCTGCACCCGGCGGGGCATGTGCTGGGGTCGACCCAGGTCCGCATCGACGATGGGCGTCAGGTCTGGGTGGCATCGGGCGATTACAAGCGCCAGCACGATCCCACCTGCACGCCGTTCGAGATCGTGCCCTGCGATACCTTCATCAGCGAAGCCACCTTCGCCCTGCCCATCTACCGCTGGCCGCACACCGCCGATGTGGCCGCCGACATCGTGGCCTGGCGACGCGAATGCGCCGCGCGCGGGGAAGCGGCGGTGCTGCTGTGCTATGCCCTTGGCAAGGCCCAGCGCGTGCTGGCCGAACTGCTGCCGCTGGACGACCAGCCAGCGTGGCTGCACGGGGCCATCGCCAATGGCGTGGCGGTCTACCGCCAGGCCGGGGTGGACATGCTGGACACGGTGACCGTGGCCGAACAGGGGCGTACCCCGGATGCGGCCGGGCAGCTGATCCTGGCCCCGCCGTCGGCGGCAGGCACGCCCTGGCTGCGCCGCTTCGGCCGTCACCAGTTGGCGTTCGCGTCGGGCTGGATGCAGCTGCGCGGCAACCGGCGACGGCGCAATGTTGACCGCGGCTTCGTCATTTCCGACCACGCCGACTGGCCGGCGCTGCTGCAGACCATCGAACAGACCGGCGCGCGTCGCATCATCGCCACCCACGGCAACACCGATGCGCTGATTCCCTTCCTGCGCGAGCGCGGCGTGGCCGCCGAGGCCTTCCGCACCGATTTCGGGGCCGAGGAATGAAGGCCTTCGCCGCGCTCTACCAGCGCCTGGACCGCAGCACCGCAACGCTGGACAAGCGGGCCGCGCTGGTCGACTACTTCCGCACGGCACCTCCACGCGATGCCGCCTGGGCGCTGTACCTGCTGAGCGGTGGCAAGGTGGGCGGCGCGCGCCGCAAGGTAGCCGCCAGCGGCGAGCTGCGCCGCTGGATCACCGAGTCGTCAGGGCTTCCGGCCTGGCTGGTGGAAGACAGCTATGCGCAGGTGGGCGACCTGGCCGAAACGCTGGCCCTGCTGCTGGATGACCCGGCAACGCCCGCCCCCGAACGGGCCCTGGCCGACTGGATCGAACAGCATCTGCTGGCCGTGGCCAACCAGGACGAGGCGGTACGCCATGCCGCCGTGCTGCAGGGCTGGCAGCAACTGCCCGCCGCCGAACGCCTGGTGTTCAACAAGCTGCTGACCGGCGCCCTGCGCGTAGGCGTATCGCAGCGATTGGTGCAGCAGGCGCTGGCCGAATGGTCGGGGCTGGACATCGCCCGCATTGCCCAGCGCATGCTGGGTGAGTGGGTGCCCTCGCCCGCCGCGCTGGCGCAGCTGCTGTCGCCAGACGAACTGCCCACCGACCGCCAGCAGCCCTACCCGTTCTTCCTGGCCTCGCCGCTGGAGGGCGCGCCGGACGAGCGGCTGGGCGCGCTGGATGACTGGTTGCTGGAATGGAAGTGGGACGGCATCCGCCTGCAGCTGCTGCGCCGGAATGGCGAGGTGGCCCTGTGGTCGCGCGGCGAAGAGCGGCTGGATGGTCGCTTCCCCGAAATCGAACAGGCCGCCGCCGGCCTGCCCGATGGCTGCGTGATCGACGGCGAGCTGCTGGCCTGGGACAGCGCCGATGACCTGCCGCGTGCCTTCACCGCCCTGCAGACCCGCATCCAGCGCCGCAAACCCGGTGCCGCCACCCTGCGCAACACGCCGGTGCGCGTGCTGGCCTACGACCTGCTGGAACGCGATGGCCAGGATCTTCGCGCGCTGCCGCTGCACGAACGCCGCGCACAGCTGGCGCAGCTGCTCGATGCACTGGCCGCTCCTCGCCTGCAGCTCTCGCCACCGGTACTCGCAGAGGACTGGGCCGAGGCCGCGCGCCTGCGTGACGGTGCCCGAGAACGCGGCGTGGAAGGCCTGATGATCAAGCGCCGCGATTCGGTCTATCAGGCCGGGCGCCGCCGCGGCGACTGGTGGAAGTGGAAGATCGAGCCGCTCACCATCGACGCCGTGCTGCTGTACGCGCAGGCCGGCCATGGGCGGCGTAGCACCCTGTACACCGACTACACCTTCGGGGTGTGGGACGGTGACGCGCTGGTACCGGTGGCCAAGGCCTATTCGGGCCTGGACGACAAGGAGATCCTGGCGCTGGACCGCTGGATCCGCGCGCACACCCGCGAGCGCTTCGGCCCGGTGCGCAGCGTCGACGCCGTGCAGGTATTCGAGCTGGGATTCGAAGCGGTGAACCGCAGCAGCCGGCACAAGTCGGGCATCGCGGTGCGCTTCCCGCGCATCCTGCGCTGGCGCCACGACAAGCCCGCCGGCGAGGCCGACCAGCTACACACCCTGCAGGCACTGGCGCGATGACCCGTGCGCAGGCCCTGCAGCGCCTGCAGGCGTGGTTCGCCGCGCGCGGCTGGCGCCCGCTGCCGTTCCAGCGCGCGATGTGGCGGCACTACCTGGCGGGCGAATCGGGCCTGCTGCACACGCCCACCGGCAGCGGCAAGACCTTGGCGATGTTCGGCGGGCCCCTGCTGCAGGCCTTGATCGATCCACCACCGGCGCCGGCGCGGGCCAGCGCTGTGCGTCCGCTGCAGGTGCTGTGGGTCACCCCGCTGCGCGCACTGGCCAGCGATACCGCGCGCGCGCTGCAGACGGTCATCGATGGCATTGGCCTGGGCTGGAAGGTCGGCCTGCGCAGTGGCGATGCCAGCAACCGCGAGCGGCGCCAGGCGCGCGAGGGGCGCGTGGATGTGCTGGTGACCACGCCCGAATCGCTGGCGCTGTTGTTGAGCCATGCCGATACGCTGCCGCGCATGCAGCACCTGCGCTGCGTGGTGGTGGATGAGTGGCATGAACTGCTGGGCAGCAAGCGTGGCGTGCTGCTGCAGCTGAACCTGGCACGGCTGCGCGACGCCAGCCCCCGCCTGCAGCTGTGGGGGCTGTCGGCCACGCTGGGCAACCTGCAGCAGGCGCGGCAGGTGCTGCTGCCCGACCAGCCCGACGCGCCGCTGGTGGAAGGCGCGCGGCAGCGACCGGTGCAAGTGCAGACCCTGCTGCCGCCGGCCGGCGAACGGTTTCCGTGGGCCGGCCACCTGGGCCTGGTGCAGTTGCCGCGGGTCCTGCAGGCCATCCAGGGCGCACGCAGCACCCTGCTGTTCACCAACACCCGCGCGCAGGCCGAACTGTGGCACCAGGCGCTGGCCGCGGTGTGGCCGGAAGACGCCACCACCCTGGCCCTGCACCACGGCTCGCTGGACCCGACCCTGCGCCAGCAGGTGGAAGACGGCCTGCGTGCAGGCAGCCTGCGCTGCGTGGTGGCCACCTCCAGCCTGGACCTGGGCGTGGATTTCCCGGAAGTGGACCAGGTGCTGCAGCTGGGCAGCCCCAAGGGCGTGGCGCGCTTGCGCCAGCGCGCCGGCCGCGCACGCCATCGCCCCGGCGCCAGTGGCCGCATCACCTGCATTCCCAGCCATGCGCTGGAAGTGGCCGAATTCGCGGCAGCACGCAACGCGCTGCGCGAGAACGTGGTGGAAGCACGCCGTCCACGGGTCCTGTCGCTGGACGTGCTGGCCCAGCACGCGGTGAGCTGCGCGCTGGCCGGCGGCTTCCAGGCCGATGTGCTGCTGGCCCAGGTTCGACGCACCCATGCCTTTGCCGATCTGACCGATGCGCAGTGGCAGGCCGTGCTGGACTTCATCGTGCAGGGCGGCCGGGCGCTGTCGCAGTATCCGGATTTCCACAAGGTGCAGGTCGATGACAGCGGCACCTACCGGGTACCCGATCGCCGCCAGGCCCTGCGCCACCGCCTGTCGATCGGCACCATCAGCAGCGATGGCAGCGTGCGCGTGCAGTTCCTGCGCGGCGGCAGCCTGGGTTCGGTGGAAGAACAGTTCGCAGGGCGCCTGCGCCCGGGGGACCGCTTCCAGTTCGCCGGGCGCCTGCTGGAGCTGGTGCAGCTGCGCGACATGACCGCCTATGTGCGGTTGGCGCGTGTGCGCGGCGACGGCAGCGTGCCGCGCTGGCAGGGCGGCCAGCTGCCCTTGTCGATGCCACTGGGGCAGGCGTTGCTGTCGGTGCTCTCCGGAAGTGATGACAGCGCCGAATCAACGTGGCTGGCGCCGCTGCTGGCGCTGCAGGCACGCGTGTCCGCGCGGCCTTCGCCGGCTCAGCTGCTGATGGAGGACGTGCGCCGCCGCGAGGGCCAGTTCGTGTTCGTCTACCCGTTCGCCGGGCGCCACGTGCATGAAGCACTGGCCGCGCTGCTGTCACTGCGCTGCACGCGGCTGCAGCGCAACAGCATTGGCTATGCGGTGAACGATCATGGCCTGGTGCTGGCACCGGCACAGCCGATCACCCTGGATGCGCAGGCGTGGCATGCGTTGTTCACCGGCGACGGGCTGCTGGACGATCTGCGCGCGGCTGTGAACCTGGGCGAGCTGGCACGCCGCCAGTTCCGTGGCATCGCGCGCGTGGCCGGACTGCTGGTGCCCAGCCTGCCCGGCGGCATGCCGCGCTCGCTGCGCCAGTTGCAGGCCTCTGCGGGCCTGCTGCATGACGTGCTGCGCCAACACGACCCCGAGCACATGCTGCTGGCCCTGGCCGAGCAGGAAGTGCTGCAGGATGCATTGGATCTGCCCGGGCTGCAGCAGGCGCTGGCACGCATTGGCAGGCAGACGGTGTCGCTGCAGCAGCCGGCCTCACTCACGCCGCTGGGTTTTCCGCTGTGGGCCGAGCGCCTGCGCGGCCAGTTCAGCAACGAAGACTGGCGTACCCGCGTGCAACGCGCCGCGCAACAGCTGGAACGCCGCCATGACCACTGAGCTGGCCATGCAGCTGGGCGCGCAGACGCTGCGCCTGCTCGGCGCGCGTGCACTGCTGTGGCCGGCCCGGCAGGCCCTGCTGATTGCCGACCTGCACCTGGGCAAGGCCGATGTGTTCCGCCGCGCCGGCATCGCCTTGCCCACCGGCGGCACCCAGGGCGACCTGCAACGGCTGCAGGCACTTGTGCAGCAGCACGCGTGCCGCGAACTGTGGATCCTGGGCGATATGTTGCACGGCCCGCTGCACCGCACGGCGTGGCTGGCGCAATGGCTGGCCTGGCGCGAGCAGCAAGCGGGCCTGGACGTGCATGTGATCCGTGGCAACCACGACCGCCAGCTTGCCGCAGCGGCGCTGCGCGTGCAGCTGCATGATCAGGTGCGACTGGGGGATATCGTGCTGCGCCACGAACCACAGCCCGAAGCCGGCGCCTGGGTGATTGCCGGCCACCTGCATCCGCAGATCGCCCTGCCGGCGCTGCGCCGGCGCTTTCCAGCATTCTGGCTGCGCCCGGGAATCACCGTGCTGCCCGCGTTTTCCGCGTTCACCGCGGGCGTCGTGATACAGCCCGCGCGCGACGAACAGCGCATTGCCTGTGTGGAAGGCAGCCTGGTGCCGGTACCGCCCCGCCAGGCTTAGGCCGGGCGTGCCAGCATGTCGGGCATCAATCGAAACGTCGGCTCGCTGTTGCCGACGTGGCGCGGCAGCGCACGCACCGCCGCCAGCATTTCCTGCGCACAGGTGCGGATGTAGCCATGGTGTTCGGCGCCCGCGTGGCTGATCAGGCTACCCACGTGGAATTCAAAGACATCCTCCAGCACGTCGGGCTGGTCTTCGTGCAGCATCTGCAGCAGACCGCGCAGTTTGCAGATTTCCGATTCCAGCTCGTGGACCGCGAACAACATGGCATCCTCCTTCGAACGTGCGGCGCATCGGGGCCGCAGCAGGCCGCGACGGCGCGGCCGCCCGGGCCATGCGCGAAGTTCGATCACGGAGTGTTCGATCACGGAAAGGAAAACGGGCGACGCGGCGTGCGCGTGCACAGCTGTTCTCGCACAACCGGGGTGAGATGTTCGTTAGTTCAGGTGACGGGCACGTTCACGGCAGCGGCGATCGCACTGCTGCTCGCAGCCGCACGCGGCGCTTCGGCCAGCGCGGCGATGAAGCCCGGATCCAGCGCCAGTGCGCCGAACCAGCCGTGCTGGGTGCCGCTGAGCACGCGCAGCATGTGCCCGCGCCCGCCCGGCATGCGCCCCATCGGGCCAAGCAGCACGTCGCGCGCATGCGCCCATAGATCGCCATTGGACTGGAACAGCGGCGTCAGCCAGCGGCTCCAGCGCTGGTACACCGCCACATGCGCGCGCCGCTGTGCCTGGTAGGCCTGCAGCGCCGCTTCGCCACGGTTGCTGCGCAGCGCATCGCGCAGCGCCAGTGCATCGATCAGGGCCATGTTCACGCCCTGCCCCAGCTGCGGGCTCATCGAATGTGCGGCATCACCGGCCAGCACCAGGCGGCCATGGTGCCAGCGCTTCATCACCGCATCGCGGTACACCGCGCGTGCCAGCTGGCCGGCATCGACCAGGTGCGCGAAGCGCGCGCTGGCCTGCGGCCACAGGGCATGCAGTTCCTGCAGCCAGGGCGCCATGCCGTCCTGCTGCCAGCGCTCGAAATCGTCACGCGGCAGGCTCCAGAAGAAGCTCAGGCGCGGTGTGGCATCACCGGGGCGGGTGCCCACCGGCAGCAGGCCGATCATCTTGCGCGCCGCGACGTAGCGCTGCCGCAGCTCCTGCATGTGCGGCCAGTCTTCGGCCGGCAGCAGGCACCACAGCGCACCCCACGGGTACACCCGGTCCAGCGCGGTGCCGCCTTCTACACTGCCGCGCAGGGTGGATGCCGCACCATCGGCGGCCACCACCAGGTCGAACGGGCCGTGCCAGCGCCCCTGCACATCGCGCACGCGCCCCTGCGCGCTGTCCACCGCCTCGATGGCGGTGCCCACGTGCAGGTGGCCGGCGCCCTCGCGCGCATCTTCCAGCAACGAGAACAGCGCGCCGCGCTGCATGCCCAGTCCGTGCAGGCGTGCATCCAGACCGGCATAGCCCATGTCCATCACCGCGCGTTCGCAGGGCGTATCGCCGTACAGGCGGTGCACCGGCGCGGCGTGTGCGCGCACGGCGTCTAGCAGGCCCATCTGCCACAGCACCTGCAGGCCACTGGGCTGCAGCAGGAAGCCGGCCCCTACCGGGCCGGGCGTGGGCACGCGTTCGAAGATCTCCACCTCGTGGCCATCACGGGTGAGCAGGATGGCCAATGCCTGGCCAGCGGTGCCGTAGCCGATCACGGCAATGCGCAGTCGTTCCGTCATGCCTGCATTGTGCCCGAGGCGGATCGCCAATGGCGAAGGGAACCGGCGACGGCATCCACGCATGGCGTGGATCTACTGGCCGACGCCGGAGCGCCTGCCGTTCCGTCAGCCACACGCAATCCCCGCCCGCCGTTGCCCTGCGCAAAAAAAAACCCCGCCGGAGCGGGGTTTTCAACGCACTGTCGAGTGGATCACTCGGCCGGCGTAATGTTCGAAGCCTGGGCACCCTTCGGGCCCTGGGTCACGTCATAGGTGACACGCTGGCCTTCCTGCAGGCTGCGGAAGCCCTTGGAGTTGATGGCGGAGAAGTGCGCGAACACGTCGGCGCTGCCATCCTCCGGCGAGATGAAGCCAAATCCCTTGGCGTCGTTGAACCACTTGACGGTACCGTTCGGCATGTTAATGCGAGACCTTTGCAATGAATGGGTGGTGTACGCTGAACCCGCGTACCGGCTGAGTATGCAAAGCTTGCCCGAGGATGACAATCACCCCCGCGCCAATTCGCCTACCAGTTCCGGAAGTCCGTTGCTGGCGGCCTGCACGTTTGCCAGCACTTCGGCCATGGTGATCTCCTCGCCGTCGCCACAGCCGGCGGCCCAGTTGGCCACGATCGCCAGGCAGGCGTAATCCAGCCCCAGCTCCCGTGCCAGCGCAGCTTCGGGCATGCCAGTCATGCCCACCAGATCGCAGCCATCGCGGCGCATGCGGGCGATTTCAGCAATGGTTTCCAGGCGCGGCCCCTGGGTGGCGCCGTAGCAGCCGCCGTCGTACACCTTCACCCCGGTCACTTTCGCCGCCGCCAGGATCTTGCTGCGCAGCATCGGCGTGTACGGATGACCGAAATCGACGTGGACCACGTCGGTACCGTCTTCTTCGCAGATCGTGCTGATACGACCCCACGTGTAATCGATTACCTGGTCTGGACAGGCCAGCACGCGCGGACCGAAATCGTCGCCGATGCCGCCCACCGTGTTCAGCGCCAGCACGCGCTGCGCGCCGATCTGCTGCAGCGCGGCCAGGTTGGCGCGGTAGTTGATCTTGTGCGGCGGCAGCGAATGGCCCTCACCGTGGCGGGCCAGGAAGGCCACGCGGTGGCCCAGCAGGGTGCCGACGCGCACCGGGCCCGACGGACGACCGAAGCGGGTCTCGACCTCGTGGGTCTGCACATCGTCCAGCTTGGCCAGGTTGTAGACACCGGTACCGCCGATCACGGCCAGGGCAATCTGTTGCATGGGAATCACTCCAGAAAAAGACGAACGCCGGCACCCGAGGGCGCCGGCGACAGGGTGGGACCGGCCGCGGACGGCCGCGCCGTCACTCCTTCATGGCATAGATGGCCGGCACGCAGCGCAGGGTCTCGTTCACATCCATGCCGAAGCCGAACACGTAACGGTCCGGCAGCTCGATGCCGGCGTAATCGGCGGTGACGTCCGGCAGCGCGCGGTCGTGCTTCTTCACGGTCATGGCAGCAATGCGCACGTCGGTGGCGCCCTGTTCCAGGCACCACGTGCGCACGCCCTGCAGGGTGTAGCCCTCGTCCAGGATGTCGTCCACCAGCAGCACGCGGCGGCCGAACAGCGAGGTGGCCGGCTTGTGCTTCCAGACCAGGTCGCCGCCGGTGGTTTCACCGCGGTAGCGGGTGGCGTGCAGGTAATCGAACTGCACGTCCTGGCCGCGCGCGCCCAGTTCCAGTGCCAGCTGGCCGGCGAACGGCAGTGCGCCGTGCATGATGGACAGGAACAGCGGCACCTCGCCCTTGTAGTCGCGCGCGATGGCGTCGGCGATGCTGGCAATGGCCTTGTCGATGGTGGGGCGGTCGACCAGCAGGTCAGCCTGGGCCAGGGCCTGGGAAATGGTGAGGTTCGGCATCAGACGGTTCTTCCAAGGGTTTGCAGCAGATGGGATTGGGTGGTGCCATGGCGGGCATCGGCCAGCAGGCCGTCCCAGCCAAGTGCGCCGCGGCCAAGCAGGCCCAGCAGCGCGGCGGTATTCAGTGAACGGCCCTGCACGGCGTGCAGGGCTTCATCGACCAGCTCGGGGTGGCAGACCAGCACCACGTCGCAGCCGGCATCCAGGTGGGCATGCACGCGTGCCGGCACGCCACCGGCGCTGTGCGAGGCGGCCATGCCGATGTCATCGGAGAACACCACGCCGCGGAAGCCCAGCTCACCGCGCAGGATGTCCTGGATCCAGCGCGGCGAATAGCCGGCCGGCTCAGGCGCCACCTGCGGGTAGATCACGTGGGCCATCATCACCGCATCGGCACCGGCGGCAATGCCGGCGCCGAACGGCACCAGGTCCTGCGCGCGCAGTTCGTCCAGCGCGCGCGGGTCGATGGCGGTATCGACGTGGGTGTCTTCCAGCACGGTGCCGTGGCCGGGGAAATGCTTGAGCGTGGCGGCCATGCCCACCGCATGCATGCCGCGCACATAGGCGGCAGTGAAGGCGGCGACCACCTGCGGGTCTTCGCTGAAGGCGCGGTTGCCGATGGCGCGGTTGCCACGGGCCAGATCCACCACCGGGGCGAAGCTGAGGTCCAGGCCGCTGGCGCGCACTTCACTGGCCATCAGCCAGGCGTGCTGTTCGGCCAGGGCCAGCGCCTGCTGCGGATCACGCGCGTAAAGGGCGCCGATGTCCTGCAGCGGCGGCAGTTCGCTGTAGCCCTCGCGGAAGCGCTGCACGCGGCCGCCTTCCTGGTCCACGCAGAGCAGCTGCGGGCGCGGTGCGGCGGCGCGGATGGCGGCGGTCAGATCGGTCACCTGCTGGCGCGAGGCGAAGTTGCGCTTGAACAGCACCACCCCGGCCACGGCATCGTGCTGCAGCCAGTCGCGTTCCTGGGCGTTCAGTTCAGTGCCGGCAACGCCGATCAGCAGCATGGGTCGATCTCCACAACAGGCGCCCGCATGGCGCAGTGCCGCATTGTCGCAGAACCGGCCGATGGACGCAGTGTTCGGCGAAACGGGGAGACGGGGGGGGGGCCCCCCCCGGGGGGGGGCCCCCCCCCCCGGGGGCGGATCCCCGCAGGGGCTCTGACCCCATCCCGGGCAGGTTCA